>NZ_JAKKSJ010000054.1:0-27087 GCF_025653365.1 Shewanella sp. SW32
GCGGTTGATTATTTACTTAATGATCGTGGTGATACCACTCGTAAGCCCGGGCTTCTTTCTCCTGAAACCATAGCTCAACAGCAGGAACGCTTAAAGCAATTAAGAGAAAGTGGCGTGCAGTCAGCTTATGGCGCGGCAATGATGCCGCGTTAAGCCGCTACCCGTATTCAATTAACCCAGCCATCGCGCTGGGTTTTCTTTTTTTGGAGCTTCACAAATGTCACTACTCGGGTTTGATCCAAACAAATACAAAACCGCATCGACTGCACAACCAAAGCCAAACGAACAAGGCCGCTTCGGTGATGTGGTGGACTCATTCCAAGCGGGGGCAGCGTCAGGGCTCGGTGGCATCTTCGACTTTTTAGGTGCAGAGGGTGTTGCTAAATCTCTCTATGGCATTGCAGATGATCAATACGGACAAATGTCTAGCCGTGGTCAAGAAGCTATGTCTAAGCAGATGTTCACTGAAAACGCGCAAGGCGAAACCGAGCTAGGCGACGGTATGACAGACCTCGACACTTGGCTATTACAAATGGCGAACGTGGCGGGGCAGTTTGTACCTACGGCAGTGCCAGGCGCAGGCGCTGCGGGTATGGCAACCAAAGCACTAAGCCTAGGCTCAAAGGGCGCTAAAGTAGCGCAAGCGGTAGGTATGGGCGCGACAGGTGGCAGTGCTGCTACAGGCCAAGCGATGGAGCAAGCGCGGCAAGAAGTATTGAAAATGCCAGATAAAGTGCTGGCAGAATCTGATTTATTCAAACGCACATTTTTAGAGATTGACGCTCAATCACCTGAGCTTGACGATTTGGGCAAGTGGAACCAAGCGAAAAACCAATTAGCTGAACGTGTAGCCAGTGAAGTGCGTAGCGACCCTAAGGCATTAATGGCGAACTTTGCTGCCTCTGCGATTGGTGATCCGATTATTGGGCGCGCATTAACGGGCGTTCGCTTGGCTAAGTCTGGTGCATTTCGCAGTGCATTAGCGGGTGGTATTACCGAAGGTGCCACTGAAGCGGCACAAGCAGGGGTTAGCCAATATGCCGTTGACAGTGCTTTATCGCAAATCGACCAACGTGATCCAATGGCTGGCGTTAAATTGGCCGCACTTAATGAGGGGATTATTGGCGCTGGTTTTGGTGCCGGTGCTGGCGGTATCGGTGGCATTGCTAATCGCAATATGGCTAACCGTGAACCTGTTAAAAACCCTGCTGCCGATCCTATTCGTGAAACCAACCCAACCGTAGCGGGTGCTATGGATGCAGACGCACAGCAAGCCGCTGATCGCCGTGCTGATGTTGATAACATGGCGCAAGCTAGCCAAGCGCAACAGTCACAGCAACCTAACTATGATCAACCTACCGCCGCCCGTCGTGCTGGCATGGGCGATACGATGCAGGCTGGCAGTTATGGTGATGAGGCGATAGCGCGCGACAATGCGATGAAGGGCCGCAGTTTTCCTACTGTGCCATCACAAAGCTTTCAGCGCAGCCAACTTAGTCAAGCCATGGATAGTGTGCAAGGTCTTACAGATCAGCGCCGCGAAGGTGAATGGCTACCGCCAGAAAGCCAAGGCCGCAGTCCTGTAACGGGTTTGCTACGTGGTCCATCGATCGACAGTGAAACGCTTAATGCCCAGCGAACACGCGAAGCTATGGCCGCACAGCCAGCTAACCTAATTAGCCAATCAGATACTATTTTCGCCAGTGATGGCCGCGCACGCCAAGATGCGCAGCAGTTTGCCGACACGACAGCGCGCCAAACCTCAGCACAGCCTAAGCAGATCACCGACAAGGGTATTATCTTTGCGCCTGATAACTTCTCACCTCAATCGCAGGGCGTTAATGTTAAAACCAATAACACGCCATTTGCGTCAGCTAAAGAGGCGTTGGCCAGCAAGAATGCGCGCATTGCTAAGCGTGAAGGTGCTGAACTTGAAGCAGTAAAACTGGATAACGGCTTTGGTTGGCGAGTGATCCCTAAAGTTGAACCAGAGACAATAGAGGGCAGCAACAATGCGCCAATGGATACAACAAGCACAACAGGCGCAGGCAATATCGATGCTGGAAGCGCAGGAGCTGGACCAGTTTCTGAGTTACAACGACCAAGCGCCGAGCCGCTTTCAAATAGCACCGAGCCACTTAGCGCAAGTGTGCCAGAAAATCTATCTTTACCAGTCGAACAACAGGCCGCGCCTGCTGCATTAGACGTTGTGAAGAAAAACGCTGAGCCAGCCCAAGACTTAGCCGGTGATAAAATTGATAAGCAGTGGACCGCCTTTGCGCCTGAAACTGGCACGCTGAATATTCCCCGCGCTGAAATGCCACAGATTAAAGCAGAACATCGTGGCGCTATGGTCAACTTTATGAAAGCGCGTGGCATTGAACATTCAACCGAAGAAGTACCCGCAGATTCGCTCAAGCCAACACAGGCCGAGTTTTCCCCAGCCAAGGTCAAAAAAGCCTTAGGTTTTGAAGGTGGCGACCGTTCTATTTTGGTATCAAGCGATAATCACGTACTCGACGGCCATCACCAGTGGTTAACTAAGCGCGAGAAGGGCGAACCGATTAAAGTGATCCGCTTAAATGCGCCTATCAAGGAGCTGATCAAGCTTGCCCATGAGTTTCCAAGTTCTGAAACTCAGGCAGGCGCAACGCAAGCTGTTGATAATCAAGCCTCAAAAAAAGGTGAAAAAGCGGAAGTGGCTAAAACCGCTATAAATGACAGCAATGAAACACCTGCAATTCTGCGCACATCTAAAACCAAGTGGCTCCAAGGTGAGATTAAAAAGCAGGGAATTAAAAAAGATTCGCCTGGCTACGATGATGCCGTTAGCAAACTTAACGACTCATACGAAACCGAGATTGATAAGGCCTTAGCTGGCTCATCATTCGAGACTTATCAGCAGTTCAATAGTGATACGCCTGAGAACATTAACCGCATGGCCCATGCTGAACTGCGTAAAGAGTTTGGTTTAGATGCGCCTGAAGCCAAAACAGAAAAAACTGTTACTGAACAACCTAAGGCGACCGAGGCAACTAAAAAGCCAAAAGCCAAAGTTGAATCACAAAAAACAGATGATGACACTGATCAGCTGTCATTCTTCGATAAGCCTAAACGCGGCAAAAACAAAGGCGCACGGCTATTCACCCAAGGTGAGGCGCAGCGCGCGGTAAATGATGTGATCGCTAAACTTAGCGGCGGCGCAGGTGTGCGCGTTAACTTATTTACTAGCCAAGATGAATTTTTAAAGCGCTTCAATTTATCCGCCATGGAAATGGAAGGCCAAACCATCTACGGCGCGTACGATGATAAGCGCCACTCAGCGTATTTAATTTTAGATAATTTCAGTTCTATTGATGATTTGCGCTCAACCTTAGTGCATGAGGTGTTAGCCCATGGTGGCTTGCACACGGTTATCGGCGCGCAAAAGTATCAGCAGTTTATTGCCAAACTAAACTCAAGCCGCAGCCGCAAAGAATTTAAGGAGCTTTGGGCTCGTATAGATAAAGATTACGCTGGCGCATCCGATGCCGTGAAAGCAGAAGAAGTTTTTGCTAATTTCGTGCAAAACCAACCGGAGCGCGGCACGGCTAAGGCGTGGTGGTTTGAGTTGACTAAATGGCTGCGCCGCCAGCTTGAGGGATTGGGGATCATCAAGTCCAACATTACCCGCAATGAAATGCAAGATATGATGCAGGCCATTGTGCGCGGATTTGATAAGCGCAAGCAGCGCATGGATAGAGCTAACGCTGTGATGGAACGAGGCGGGAAGCAGCCAGACTCTATAAGTTATAGCAAAGAGCAGGATAGCGAGACTGATGGTCTGCGCTTTGATATGTCAACCGAACCAGACACCCGCACAGCCAAGCAAAAGCTGGGGCTTGAGGAAGAAGCCGAGCAAACGCTTAAAGAGAAGATCACCGAGAACTACCGCAATACCGCTGACACGCTTAAGCAATCCAGCTTTTGGAGCCGCTTAAATGAGGGCGTTTTTGACGGGCTACACGGTATCAAAAAAGCCGAGGAAGCGGCAGGCATTACCGATCCAAATAAGATGGGTTATGTATCGGCGCGTTTAGCCTCTGGCTTATCGGATGTGCTGCATGGCGTATTTCACTACGGCGCTCCCATGTGGAAAGACGGCATCATTCAGCGCAAGAAGGACACTAAGGGCTTGCTTGAAGTGTTCGGCATGTTGCCAGATGGCGAGCTCAATAACTGGCTGGCATGGATGGGTGCCAACCGCGCCAAGCAGCTTAAAGCGCAGGGCCGCGAGAACAACCTATCTCAAGCCGATATTGACGAACTGCTAGCCCTTGCCGATGGCAAAGAGCAACTATTTGAAGAAGTGCGCGCCGAGTACAACAAGATTAACAGCGCTGTGCTCGATGTGGCTCAAGGCGCGGGATTAATCAGTGAGGCCCAGCGCAGTGGCTTTGATGAAGAATATTATGTGCCGTTCTTTCGTGATATTGAGGCCGACGCTGGCTTTGAAGAGTTTGCGGCTGTGTATGCCCCCAATAGCAAAAAAGGCATTGCAGGCCAAAAACCTAAAATCCAAGAGCTAAAGGGTGGTAAGCAATCGACCAAAGACTTGCTTGAAAACATCATTCTGCGTCAATCAACCATGATTGATGCAGCGCTAAAAAACAAAGCTATGCTCGAGGTGGTTGAGAATCTAGACGGTACAGGGATGATGGATAAAATCACTGCCAACGAGTATTCGTTGTTATCCGAAAACGAGCAAAAGCGCACGGTAAGAATGATGGTTAACGGTAAGCAACAACGGGTGGTGGTGTCTGATCCAGCGCTATTAAGGGCATTAATGGCGATTAATGACGTCAGCAGCCGTTCGTTATTCAATCGCATGGGCCGCAGTGCTAAACGCTTTTTAACCGCAGGCATCACCTTATCACCTGACTTTATCTTTAAAAACTTTATCCGCGATGCGGCGCATGCGTGGATGATCAACAAGGATGACTTTAAGTTAGGTACGGATTCTATTAAGGGATTGAAAAAGGCATTTAAGGAAGATGAAGCCTACCGCGATTTGATATTCAGCGGCGCAGCATTCCAAGGCGGGTATATTCACGGCGCAGATCCAGATGCAGCCGCACAGCAAATTCGCCGCGCATTATCTAAGAAGGGACTCACAGCTAAACAGATTGACAGCTATATGGGCAGCTTAGTCACCAACGGTAAGCAGCTGCTTGAGGTGTACCGCAATGCCAGCGATAAAGTAGAGAACGCCAACCGGCTATCAACTTACGAGGCGAGTTTAGCCGCGGGTAAATCTCGCCGCCAATCAGCCTTTGAAGCCAAAGACCTAATGGACTACTCGCTTAAGGGTAACTTTGCACTGATCAGCACCATGATCGACTTTTTGCCATTCTTCAATGCGCGCTTGCAAGGTATGTACAAATTAGCCCGGGCATCGGCTGCTGGTGAAAACGACAAAGTGCTTAAAGTGCTATCGGCAAATCTTGCTATGAAAGGCATTAAGGTGGCCGCGTTCTCGCTGGCATTGGCCGCAATGAATGATGACGATGACCGTTATAAAGAGTTACCGGACTGGGACAAGGACGCTAACTGGCATTTCTGGTTAGGTGATGATCACTTCCGTATTCCTAAGCCGTTTGAACTCGGCGTGGTATTCGGGACTTTACCGGAGCGTTTGCTAGGCTTTGGTACTGGCTCGCAAACGGGGAGCGACTTAGGCCGTGCCACTGCCAGCGCCTTATTTAATACCATGGCGCTAAACCCAATACCACAATTTGCACTGCCTGCCATCGAAGTGATAGTGAACAAATCATTCTTCAAAGGCACTGCAATTGAGGGTATGGGTGACGAGCAACGTATGCCAGGTGATCGCTATAACGCTTACACCAGTGACACTGCGCGCGAAATCGGCCAGTTCTTTAACGTCAGCCCTAAAAAGATTGAGCACTTAGTCAATGGCTATGCTGGCACACTCGGCGCTTATGTATTGGGGATATCTGACATTATGGCGCGCCAGATGCTTGGCCGCGAGAGCGCCGAAACCCCAATCAGCCGCTATCCAATCATCAAAGCGTTTTACGGTGGTGATGCACCAAAGGGCAACACCTATTATCAGAACGAGTTTTACAAGGCGCTCGATGCTGCTAATCAAGCATATGGCAGTTATAAGCGCGCAGCCGAAGAACAAGACTCAAGCAGGATGATGGACGTCTTAGAAGATAACCGCGATAAGCTCGGGGTACGCATTGCACTTGGCCGAGTTCAGCGCCAAATATCTGCACTGGGTAAGCAAACTGAAATAGTCAATAACTCCAAGGCTAGCGCCAGCGAAAAACGCGAAAAGCTGGATGCCATTACCCGCCAGAAGAACGCGATTTATCAAAGTGCCTATATTGGTTTTAATTTAAGGGAGTGGTAATCACTTCATACAGACTTTTAGTTTAAGATTGCAGCTAAAGCCAATAGGGCACTCATGGTCAAAAGCGCACTGCCCTTGAAACTGCGTATTTGGTAGAGCACTTTTGGGGTCACTAATGCTTGGTTGTGGTGTGCCAAACTGATTGACCTTCTGCATACACTGCCCAGTGCTTTGCATTGGGCCTTTAATGCATGATAGGCCAAGGCCGCACTCATAATCTGAGGCGCATCCGCTGGAAGTAATGAGTGTTGTAGCTGGTGCCATGTTAACTGGAGTTGGTTGAACTGGCTTGATAGGTTGAACCGGTGGCGCTGGTGGTATTAGTTGAATCGGTTGTGTTGACGTTGTGCTGATTGGCACTGGTTGTATGGGCTGTACGATAGGTGTTGGTGTATAGCTTGGGGGTGGCTGGACTGTTTGCTGGTAAGCTGGCGTGAGATAGTTTTGTTGGTAATACTCAGTTGCGGTTGGTGTTTGCTGTGTTGGCGGGATGATGACGGGGGCCGTTAGTATACCAGTGAGCATGCCAACACTACTGATCACTGATGACCATATAATGGCTTCACCATCACTCATACCTTGTTGCTGTTGTTGCTGTTGTCGCTGTTTTACAACAGCATTATCTCTTTCTTGTAAATATGCGACGACAGCTGGCTCATGCTTTAAATCACTAGCGAATTGATTTTCATCTCCAACATAGGGAATTTCTATAGTGTAAACCTTTTTAAAATCACAAAGATAATTTGTTGATGTTGACATGTTAGTTGCGCCGCTTTGCCACTTTGCAGACACGCCTTTAATGCCATAACAGCCATTTTTATAATGTTGGCCTGTTGGTGCATAAGTAACAACTAGCGGTGATATACCTAAAAATTTACCCGTCTCTACCTCATAAATTTCAGCACCAATAGGTGATGTTACATAGTTAACTTCTGGGGTATAGGCGGCGCACCCCGTCAGCAAAGCCACCAATAAACTAAGCGAAATATTCCTTTTCATGCTGCATCCTGTTTATTTGTACCTGCATTGTTTAACGTAAATTGTGTCACTTGCTGAATTGGTATATCTAGATGGCAACTTGCTGTGCAGGCGGCATAGATCACCTTTTGTACTTATCCCTGCTACAACAAAATCTATCGAAACCCACTGTTCACCATTTTTATATTGAATCTTTATACGGCTACCTTCTTGAATTATATTTGGTATTTTTACATCGTAACTTTTCCCTGTTGAAAAAAGCAGGTAGTCGCTAATTATATCAATTCTTCCATACCCTGGCGTAGTTACAGAAGACGCCCATTCATCCGCAATTAAAATGTGTGAGAATGTGGAAAGAACCAAAACTAATAAGTATCTACTCATTTTACATTCCTTGTGAAAAGTATAACTGTAATGTTTAAACTAATTAAAACTTACCTAAAATTTCAGTTGAATTAGATACCACTTCATAACCAGCTTTTTGGAGTGTAACGACCACTTCATTGACAATATCAATACCCATAAAACCATGATCTTTACAGTAATGATTCACTGCATCTTCAATATCAACCCTGAAGATGTTGCTACCTTGAAGTATTGCCAGCTTTAACGCTGGCGCAATAAGCATTTCAATTATGCGCATAACGGCAGCATTGAAATCATTCACCTTTACTTGGTTGGTAAGGAACCGAGCAAACTCTGCACTTGGAACAAGATCCATTCCAACATCACCCATATAGCTTGCTTGCAGTCTTAAAGTGATTTCAGAGTTAACCGATCTGCCAGATGCAGCAGCAGATTGATGTAGCTTATCTTTCAAATAGATAGGCACCCTAATATTGATTTTTGGATCTTCTCTGGACATAAATACCTCAAAAGTTATTGACAGGGTAGCATTGTGCCACCATAATTCAATGGTGGCACGGTGCCATCTTTGGGGATTTAACTATGACAAAACGAATAGAAACTCAGCAAAAGTTTATGCTGCGATTACCACCCGAAATGCATCAAATGGCGAAAGAGATAGCCAGCGAACAACATCGCTCGCTTAATGCTGAAATTGTTTACCGCTTAAGACAGGCTTACGCCTTAGAGCACAAAAAGCAGGAGTCAGTATGAAAGTGCGTGAATACCCAATGATGCGTATCCGCGTCAGTCCAGAGCTTAAAGATAAGATTTTACAGGCTGCAAGTGCAGAGAGCAGAACCCAAAATAGTGAAATTTGTCACCAGCTAGAAAAGGCGTATGGACTAAAAACCACCAAACAGGAGGATAAATGAAAGGCATGAAGCAAATAGCGCCATTCTCTTTTCGCTGTGATCCAGCCTTAAAACTGCTCATTCAGCAAATGGCAAAGCAAAATAGGCGCTCAGTAAACTCAGAAATCAATGCGTTGCTTGAAAGCGCATTAAATGAAAAAGCCTCAACTGTTGGAGCAGTCGAGGCTCATGAATCAACACTTAACACGCAAAGTAAAGGTGATTGCAATGGAAACTATAGCAAATAACAACAGCTTTATACAACGTCGAAATAATCAACTTGCCGCTATGGCCGAGAATGCTGCAATTGTATCACTCGATAGCCACGGTCAAGCCGTTACCACATCCTTAGCGATTGCCGAAGGTGTGGGCAATCCGCATTCAACTGTGATCAAGTTAGTTCGTCAGTATGCGAGTGATTTAGAGGAGTTTGGAGGGGTCAGATTTCAAATCCAACCCTTTGAGACTGCTGGCGGCATTCAAAATCGAGAAGTTGCCATCCTCAACGAACAACAATCGACTTTGCTAATGACTTACATGCGCAACAATGACGTAGTGCGCGAGTTTAAAAAGCGACTGGTAAAAGCGTTTTATGAATTAGCAAATAAAGCCAGGGGCACTCAGTCAAATATTTATGACCAGTTGAGTGATCCTGCAAGCATGCGTCAATACCTATTAACCTACGTTGAAAAGGTTATCGAGCTTGAAGATCAAATAAAGGTCATCCAACCTAAGGCGGCAGCGCTTGATCGCCTTGCCACCGCAGACGGCAGTTTGTGCATTACCGATGCGGCCAAACAGTTGCAGCAACGGCCTAAAGATTTATTTGCACTGTTGCAGCGTAACAAGTGGATTTACCGTCGCCAAGGTACAAGCTGGTTAGGGTATCAAGATAAGTTACAGCAAGGTTTGTTGGAGCATAAAATCACTGAGGTTGAGCGCAGTGATGGCACCAGCAAAATAACCTCGCAAGTAAGAGTTACGCCTAAAGGCTTAACCCACTTGTCTGCAACCTTATCTCAGCCATTACAGTAGGTAACGCAATGAATACACTTAAATTTAAGCGTAACCCAGCGTTACCACTACACGCATTGCCATTTATTGGTAAGTCGAACAAAAAACCGAACGGATTGTTATCGTTTTGGAGTGTGCCCACAACGGGCGGTTATTGCGGTGGGTTATTAACGGGGCAGTCGTTAGCGAAGATTTACATTAAGCACTTATCTGAACATGCTGCGTCAAGACAGTACGGCACGTTACAGACAATTGCGATGGATATGTTTGGCAACAATCCACTGAATGCAAACGTAGATCAAGCGGCATTTAGGGGGCAGGTGATAGGCTTCTTTACTGAAATAGAACGCTGGTTAGTGCCATCAGCAGTATTGTTAAAGGACGAGGTTAATAGCTTGGATAATGACGAGTTGTTAACGATGGCGAATGAGGGAATATTGATGCAAGAGTCAGCTTAAATCACACTGTGTTAGTATGAATAAGAAGCCGGATTATTCCGGCTTTTTTCTAAAATAGATCTTCAAGGATCATAAGCACCATACCAATTAAGCCAAGCAAAAAAAAGAAACCTTCTTGATCTTGCCGCCACCCTCGAGCTTTCTTCCCGCCGACCTCAAGCATATACAACCCCAAACACATGATCGGCAAACCAAGCAGCCAGCTAATATTCTCGCCAGCGGCATAACCTAAAATCATCAGTACAAGCATAGCTATTAAATGCATAAGCATTCCTTATTAATTTATGAAGGAGCACGACTGGCAATCGTGTTCCTTAGATGGGAACCGGATTGGTTAGCGTGCTAATTTATGATTAAACCGTGGGGCATAATTGGGGCAAAGGCAAGGACTTTCTTGTCCGTTTCAGTCCTGAGCATAAATCGTCAACCCCTTATAAAACGCGGACATAAACGGACTGAAAAACAATATGATAGGGTTCGACTCCCTCTCTCACCGCCAAATTATTAAACAAAAACAGCGACTTACGAGTCGCTGTTTTTGTTTTGGGAACTATTTGGGATCCAAATGTGGATTTTAATATAGTTGTTTAGCCTAAAATCTCCCTTCCAATCATTTTTTTCCGGTTTTACCTTAGTGATATTCTTTCACTCATTCAGCACTTATCTACCCATCTTAGGCATACAGGCAGTTGGTATGTTATCAAGTGTAGGTGTGTAAAAAATCATCTATGTTAGTTCGACAATTTCTAGAATTATTTGATGGGCTGAAAACAACTGAAATGTTGCTTAGCTAATGTGAAGGTAATAACAGTTGAAATGTTGAAACCAGCATTGTTCCGGTGATTTTTTAGAACCTTAATAATGCTGGATATTGGCATGCTTATTTTATCTAATGTAAGCAGCTCTATAGTTACCCTTGAGCGGTTGTGAACCGTTCAAAAATAGAATTTATCTTTTGGGATGCGCTATCTCGTTCTACTTTGTTTGGAGATTTATTCCATTTAAGATAGTGTTTCTCTGTTGTTAAGACGCTTGCATGGCCGAGTTGTTTTGAAATGTACGTTTGATTAGCACCTTCATTACATGCTAAGGATGTAAAAGTGTGTCGGCAATGGTTTGGTTTTGTCTTGCTGACGTTGATAACCTTCAGAAAATGATAAAAATCCTTTCTAAATTTCTGTTCGTTTTGATAGCTTGTTTGTGTATCCATGCATAGCAAGACGAATCGGACATTTTCTTGTTTGATTTGTTTATAATCCGCACCAAGAGTCTTGATTGTTTGTTGAGGTGATAGTTCATAGAACCTTTTCTTCATTTCATTCAGCATCCAAAGCGCAGGCTCTAAAATATCGACTCGACGAGATTCGACGCCTCTTACTTTTAAGGTTTTATATTTTCCATCTACTCTCGCTCTGCGGATGGTAATAATTCTTTTTTCTAAATCAATATCCTCCCAAGATAAACCCATTAGCTCTGAAAACCTGAGCCCTGCGCAACAATTGAACAATATAATGAGTGCAATCATTGGGTTAATAGAAATGCTATTCTGAATTTTGTTAAGATCCCCGATCGTGAATAATTTTTCAGTGATTGTGCTATCGCCATGACCCTGCTTAATTTTCATTCTTCGTAAATTGATCGGCGACTTAACTAAATCACCGTTGTCGACGGCATTTTGTAAGAGTGCATCCAGCAGCCTGATCGTCTCATTCACTGTTTTCCATGCCAACGTAGTTAATTGTTCGTTACGAAACTTAAAGACATCATTTGAGTTAATTTCAAGTATGTTTTTTTCACCAATAGCCAATGAGATACGCTTAAAGTGACCTTTATAGCTTTTGACTGTAGCGGGAGCCAAGGTGGGATAGTGGTTTTTTGTATAGTTTTCTATTAAGTCATTAATAGTTAAAGGGACTTTGGTATTATTTCTTTTATAATTAGCGAACGCGAGTTCCAACTCGGCTGGCGATAACTTCCGCCATCCATCTAACTTAGATATCACGGAAACAATTTCTAGAGATGTAAGGCCCACATACAGTGTTTGTTTATAAGTCCTGTTTTGTCGTTTAAACACAGCTCTTAACGAATTACCATGTACTTCAATATTTTTAATTTGATGCTGATTTATTACCCCTTTTGCTTCAGCAGGTGTTAGTTGCACTGTATTTAAAGGAAATTGTTTCACTGTGCTTAATTCCCTTGTTCATTGATTAATACGTCAATTGCTTCGTAGTGAAACATATTCGTACCATCGAATTTCTTGTAATGAATCCCTTTAATCAGCACCTTACGACGAATTTTGCTCTTAATTGCGTTATAAGTTAACCCTTTGTAACGTTCCAAAATTTCTGCAGTGACCCATCCTAGTTTTTGAGACATATCTTAACCTCGCATTTTGTTGGTATGAGATTATTGTCATCGAAGTGATTTGGCTCTGAAAATTTTGATTATGCTTTCTTTGCTTTTTATTTTTGTAACCCAAGCTTCATAGTTTTTTTATGTTGCTGATTTTTAATTATTTTGTTTTGACTTAAGGTTTGTTGTCGAACCAGGCAACACTACTGATCTTTAAAAAAAATATTTTTGAATTGACTACTTTTTAGGGCAGTTCTTGGAGTGATTATTTTGTTTAGGAAGGAATTTAAGCTGAGTTTCACAGTGAAGATTCCTTTTAATATCATTAATTTAAGTTAATATCAAGGTATATTTCATACTTTGGATAGACCAGATGTTAATGACAGTTGAGCAAGCGAAATTGTTTTGTAAGAAAAAAAATATTAAACATCTAGATATTCGCTCAAGTACCTGCGTCCGAATGATGTTTAAACTTAACTCAAAACTATACCGTATGGCATTGGATGATATTGAGTGCACCGAACAAGGATTGTTACGCGCATCAGTAATCGTTAGTGATTTGAAAAATCTAGCAAAATATAATCATGAGCAATTTTTGAAGCAACTTGATAATTATCATTTCATTCGAGAGGAACAGCTTGAAGCTAAAATCTTCAATCATTACATTGACGCTTTTTTGAACGCGAAAAGGATAACGTTAGCGCCATGTACGATTAAAAACTACGAGAATAAGATTCTGACGCATATCGTGCCTCGCTTTGCAAATGATGCAGTTGATAAAATTAAGCCGTTAGATATTGAATCATGGATGAATACTAAACTAGCGTATTTGAGTAACAAAACGATTAAGGAGATTTTAAGCATTTTAAATCAGATATTTACCTTTGCGCTGTTGGATGAGGCAATATCGGTTAATCCGCTGGATAGGTTAAAATCGACTAACGTTACAAATCTCAAAGTATTAACGCAAGTACCAGATCCATTCTTAGCCGAAGAGATAACCCAAATAGCATCAGTGGCCACAGATAGACAATCTGAAGTCAATATGATCATTTGTAATTGCTTTCTCGGTCTAAGGGTCAGTGAGTTGATGGCGTTGGCATGGGAAGATGTTGACTTAGAGAACGATACAATTCATATCTCGCGTGCAGTCGTTGAAGGTATTTACAAAAAGCCAAAAAACCTATCTAGTAACAGGCATATAGAGTTACTCCCGCAGGCAAAAACAATACTCATTGATCAGCGTGATAATTATAATTATTCTGCACTAGAAACGATTAACGTGCTTCGAGAGGACAATAAGTCTATAGAGAGGCAGCGTGTTCACTTTGTATTTTGTAATAGTAATACTAGAAAAGCATACATTTCAGATGCCCACTTGAGACAAAGATTTTATTGTTACCACTTGAAGAAAGCTGGGATTCGTTTTAGAGGGCCAAGTCAAACGCGGCATACCTTTGCATCGCACTTAATTTCGGCAGGACTACCTTTATCTTGGGTTGCTCGGCAAATGGGGCATACCAGCATAAAGATGATCGAGAAACACTATGGTAAGTGGCTACCAACGCAAAAATACTGCATGAGAGAAATGGCTGAAAAAGCTTTCACATTTTGATTTAAATGATTGAAATTACTTAAGGTTAATTTATGCCAAAAATAGTATATGTAGACATGGACGATGTGCTTGTAAATTATACAGAAGCTGTAACCTTTAAAAAACTCCAGAAACCTGAGCAGGCATACCCTCAAGCTGAATTGGGATTTTTCAGCTGCTTAGCCCCTAAAGTAGGTGGCATTGCTGTGATGAAAAAGATGCTCGAACATCCAGAAATTGAGCCTTATATAGCCACAGCGCCAAGTTTGCAAAATCCATTGTGCTATATGGAGAAGCGGATTTGGGTAGAGCAACACTTAGGCATGGAATATGTCAGCCGTCTTATCATCATTCCGAACAAAGGATTGCTGAAGGGAGATATTCTTATCGATGACCACGTTGAAGGAAAGGGCCAAGAGTTTTTTAAGGGGGATTTGTGGCAGTTTGGTTCGATTCGCTTTCCTGACTGGAGTGCTGTTGAGATTGAGTTATTTAATAACTTTCTCAGATGATGACGCCTTACTTAATAGTTAAGCTAACTGGCGAAAGTTGTTGGCTCGAAGTGGTGGTTGAGCCAGATTGATTTCGATGCGATTTAAATAAGGAAACTGCTTTAACATTTAGGCAGATTCCTTACTATGGTCACGGATTTCAGCGTTTTTTCTTATCTATTTCTTTGGCTTACATCTTTTCACAAGCACTATGCTGCCAATAATCATTAGTGCAATTGGTAGTAAAAATTCCATCATTTTTCCTTAACCGCCCTATAGGCGTCATTCACTAATTTGTCTGGTTAGTTACGTTGAGGTTTAGTAAAACCGGAACATCATGTATTTAAAACGCACCCATGGATCCTCGGGCTCAGGTGTATTTTCATAACGTCTATCATAGGCTAAAACACCGAAGGCGTATTTAATATGCAGTATTAACGGAGGTAAAAGGCAATTCATATCCTCAGTATAAATAAACCAGCAAAAGCAGATGATAGTGATAATGCTCAAAAGGACTAAAGGTATCCATTTGGCAAGTGTTTTGTCGTTTAGATGACGGCGCATAATTAGAAACTATCCCCAAATCCACTGTCGAAATCGCAGCTAAATGTGTCGTTAGGCAATGACCAAGCATCATCGCTTATGCTGCTATTACACGCCGATGTGTCGGATTCAGTAATGCCAAATGGGTTGCCATGCACATCGACTCCTGTGTTACTTATCATAGGTGTGCCATCAATGTTTACGATCGGGCCGTTGCGATTATTGTCAGTCATGCAGTTATTCCTTTAATGTGATTAAGAGTAAAGCTCCTAAATTGACATTAATGAAAAAAAGCACTTTTTCAAGCATATTTTTCGCAATGGTGGACAATAAAAATGTTGAGTGAGTTTTGTTGTTTTTCTTCCATTTTTTTATCTTGTCTCGGACTTCACACTCACATTAGTGACGACATTTTAATGCTGAGCTTGCAGGTTGGCGTTAACAGAATGTGCTTTTGACGAGCAAAAATCGGTACGATTTTCTGCGACAAAAGTGCTTGTGATAACAAGCTTTCAAGCGCGGATTTGGGCGATTACGCAGTAATGGCTCAAAGGAGCACGCGCATGTACAGCTGGTCTGTACTAACCGCATTTTAGTTTTGCCTCAGCAAAATTTAGGGGTGAATTTGGCACAAATACACCGCTAAACCCCAGACTTTTCGTGAGAAAAGTGAGCGAGACGCGAGGGGGGATAAGATGGCACATCGCCCCCTCGACGTGAGCGGCGAAAATGCGGTTAGTACAGAGCGTAGCTCGGTGCATGCGCGTCTGATGTCGTGGAGTGCTAGAACGGAGTTCGTAAGCCAGCGTCGATGACGAGTCATCAGAGCTGGCGGGCGCTTCAGGGCATCTGAGTCGTTTGCGCAGCAAGTGACTCATCAGCCAAAGGCTGGCTTGGTAGCGATGTTCATCGCTATTTTCATTCCGACAGGATGAAAGCAGTTTATCGTGATGAAAATCTGCAATTATTCACTCAAAAATATCATCAATGCGTTAAATTTGTCCCCTCGATGGCTAGTTAATTGTACCCATTTAATCAAAGGTATTTTTAATGACATCACACAGTAGCGCAAAGGATAAATCGGTCGCGAATCTTCCACTTCGATACGACCCGTTTTTGAATTTCGATATGCAATATCGACCTGGCGTAAATAACAATAAAACGGGGAAAATCCGCCGCGAGTTCACCATGAAATTGGTGGCTCGATTCGGTCTGATTTCACCGAGTAACATTGCTTGGCTCTATGGCATCAGCCATCGGCAATCTCTGGAGCATTTAAATAAGCTTGTCCAAGAGCAACTGCTCTGCCTTGTTACTACCCATCGTTCCCACGATGGCCGTGTTTATACACTCACTTACAGTGGCGCAAAATACGCCGAAGAGTTACTGAATGTTGCAGTCTATTATCGTGCGAAAGAGCATCCGGCGCTGCAAGTGAACCAGAACACTTTAATGCACGACTTAATCATGCAGTTTGTGTTGTTGAAAGGCATCCATCATCACAAGCCTAATGGAGAGCCAAATCCGCTATGGTGTGCCATGATGACTGAACCCGAGTTTAAACGGCGTTTTACTCACAGCAGCGTGCGAAATGTGGATGGGATAGTGAGGGAGGTGGATGGAACCATTTGTGCCGTCGAAATGGAGCATTCCTTTAAGACAAAAGCCGCGCGGCAAACCATTTTATTGAAATGGCATGATGGGATAGGGCAAGGCTATTACGATAAGGTCATGCTGTTTTCTCAATCCTTGCACATTTTTAGCGACATTAAACGACTTCATGAGCAGCTCTATGATGAGCTAACCACAAGGCCTGATAAAAAGACTCGTCAGCCTTTATTAACCGCGCAAGATGCGGCATCACTTAAGCAACGAATTATCTATCGTACTCTGCTGTGTGATGAACTCACCGAACGGTTTTATCGCTAACAAACAATCTCTAATTTCCAAAAACGACAAAAGGCACCTAAGTGCCTTTTGAAGGGTATACAAAGATTTTACAATGCATTACCAGTAGATGAAGTCGGCTGCACACTTTGGTACTGCCATCTGAAATAATAATTTATTTTATTATTTCAGCCTGTTAAGGCTTCATTGCGAGGTCGTCCCTGTTCCCCACATTGATAAGTAAGCACATCCTTGGGCAAATTAATCAGTTGATTGGATATTTATGATGAAATGTCCACGTTATTTGGTTTTGATGTAAAACACAAAAAAGATAATTACAGGGTAATTGCTGTTCTAACCCTAGGTTACTTAAGGGCTTTGTGGCAAACTCAATAACCAGAATATTCGGTTATCTATCTAGAGGGAATTGGATTAGTAATGGTCAACCATAACGCGAGCATCAATAAAGCAAAGTTAACCGAAACAGACATCATCACAAAGTTCATCATGCCTGCGGTAAAAAATGCGGGTTGGGATGATATGACGCAAATTCGCCAGGAGGTGAAGTTGCGTGATGGTAAGGTGATTGTTCGGGGTCAAATGGGCATGCGCACAACGGTTAAGTCAGCCGACATTGTGCTCTACCATAAACCGAGTATGCCGCTGGCGGTGATTGAGGCTAAAGCGAATAAGCATGAAGTCGGTAAGGGCATACAACAAGCACTCGATTATGCTCATTTGCTCGATGTTCCCTTTGTGTTTGCCTCTAACGGCGATGGTTTTATCTTCCACGACAAGACCCATGCCATCACAAACAGCCCGGGCACGCCAGAGGCTCACAACCTTGAATCCGAAATCCGCTTAGAAGATTTTCCTAGTCCTGAAGAACTCTGGGCTAAATATTGTATTTGGAAAGGTTATACCGCAGCGCAGTTACCTATCATTAACGAAGCCTATTACGATGACGGCACGGGTAAGCACCCGCGTTATTATCAGTTGCAAGCCATCAATAAAACCGTTGAAGCTATCTCATCGGGTAAAGATCGGGTATTGCTGGTGATGGCAACGGGCACAGGTAAAACCTACACAGCATTTCAAATCATCTGGCGGTTATGGAAATCCCGTGCCAAGAAACGCATTTTATTCCTCGCTGACCGTAATATTTTGGTCGATCAAACTCGCATAAACGATTTTCAGCCCTTTGGCACATCGATGACCAAAATTACTGGCCGAACAGTCGATCCTGCTTATGAAATCCATCTAGCACTTTATCAAGCACTGACTGGCCCTGATGAGAGTCAAAAAGCGTTTAAACAAGTCGCTCCAGACTTTTTTGACCTGATCATTATTGATGAATGTCATCGTGGCAGTGCCAGTGACGACAGCGCTTGGCGCGAAATTCTCGAGTATTTTAGCAGTGCCGCGCAAGTGGGCTTAACCGCAACCCCAAAAGAAACCGATGAGGTCTCTAACTCTGATTATTTTGGCGATCCGCTTTACACCTATTCGCTCAAAGAAGGTATCGACGATGGTTTCTTAGCGCCTTATAAAGTGGTTCGGGTGGATATTGATGTGGACTTACAAGGCTGGCGACCCACAAAGGGCCAAATCGACAACAATGGCGAAGTTATCGAAGACAGGATCTATAACCAAAAAGACTTTGACCGCACTATGGTGATTGATGAGCGTACTCAGTTGGTGGCCGAAACCATAACTAACTACCTTAAACGCACCGATCCTATGGGTAAAACCATTGTTTTTTGCAACGATATTGATCACGCCGAACGGATGCGACGCGCACTTGCCAATCTTAACCCTGAGCAAATGGCGAAAAATGACAAATACGTTATGAAGATCACCGGTGATGATGAACTCGGCAAAGCCCAGCTGGATAACTTCATCAACCCTAAAAAGGCCTATCCGGTTATTGCGACCACCTCAGAACTCATGACCACAGGTGTCGATGCGAAAACCTGTAAGTTAGTGGTGCTCGATCAAAATATTCAATCCATGACTAAATTTAAGCAGATCATCGGTCGCGGCACTCGAATAGATGATAAATACAATAAGTTATGGTTTACCATTCTGGATTTCAAAAAGGCAACCGAGTTATTTGCCGACGAACGTTTTGATGGTACCCCTGAAAAAATCATTAAAGTGACGCCAGAAGACATTGAAGATGAAGACGTGGATATTGATGCCGCTGATGATGAACCAAACGAGGAAGATGTTCAGGGGGACATTCAAGATGAGCAACAAGGCGAAGGCCAAGACCAAGACAACACCAAAAATGATCCTCAAGGCGATGGTAGCTTTGATGAAAGTGAATGGGACGAAGGCGAAACTCGTAAGGTTAACAAGTACCGCGTATCTGGCGTGACAGTCAGCAAAGTTGCCGAGCGGGTGCAGTATTACGACAGCGACGGCAAATTGGTCACTGAATCCTTTAAGGATTACACCCGTAAAACCATGGCGAAACAGTTCAGTTCGCTTGATGAGTTTGTCAGGCGTTGGAATGACGCTGACCGTAAACAAGCGGTCATCGATGAGCTGGCGCAAGAGGGGATTATTTGGTCAGCACTTGAGGAAGAAGTGGGTAAAGACATGGATCCCTTCGATATGATTTGCCATGTCGTGTACGACCAACCGCCGTTAACCCGTGCCGAGCGCGCTTCAAACGTTAAAAAACGCAATTATTTCACTAAATATTCCGACACGGCCCAAGCCGTACTCGAGAATTTATTGGTAAAATACGCCGATGTGGGCGTGCAAGAAATTGAAAATCTGCAAGTGCTTAAAGTTCAGCCATTTAATGATATAGGCAGTTTAAGTGACATCATCAAAAAAGGCTTTGGTGGCAAACCCCAATACGAACAAGCCATTAGTGAGTTAGAAGCCGAAATCTACCAAATAGCACAATAATCAGCCTAATAAGCAGGTTAGATAATGCCGTGCGTACTTTGGTGCGTTTTACTTACAACTAAAAATTAAGCGTTAAGCATTAAAAACGAAAAGAGAAATTTATGTCTATCAGTTCAGCCGTTAAATCCATTCAAGACATTATGCGTAAAGATGCCGGCGTCGATGGCGATGCCCAGCGACTAGGCCAAATGTCTTGGTTACTGTTCTTAAAAGTATTCGATGCCCAAGAAGAGCAGTTAGAGCTAGAACTCGATGATTACATTACACCTATCCCGAGTGATTTTTTATGGCGTAATTGGGCGGCCGATAACGAAGGCATCACAGGTGACGAGCTGCTTGAATTTGTGAATGATGAGCTATTCCCTGATCTTAAAAATCTCACCGCCCCGATAGATAAAAATCCCCGCGGTTATGTGGTAAAAGCGGCGTTTTCAGATGCCTTTAACTACATGAAAAACGGCACGCTACTGCGTCAAGTCATCAATAAACTCAATGAAATCGACTTTACCGACTCAAAAGAGCGGCACTTGTTTGGTGACTTGTACGAGCAAATCTTAAAAGACTTACAGAGCGCAGGTAATGCAGGCGAGTTCTATACTCCGCGTGCCATCACTAAGTTTATTGTGGCCGTGACCGACCCCAAGCTGGGCGAATCGATTATGGATCCGGCCTGTGGCACTGGCGGCTTTTTGGCCTGTGCCTTTGATCATGTGAAAGCCAATTACGTCAAGACGGCGGATGATCACCACACCCTGCAACAGCAAATTCATGGGGTAGAAAAAAAGCAATTACCGCACTTACTGTGTACCACCAACATGATGCTGCATGGTATTGAAGTGCCCGTACAAATTAAACACGGCAATACCTTAAACAAACCCTTATCAAGCTGGGATGAAGATATTGATGTCATCATCACCAACCCGCCGTTTGGCGGCACCGAAGAGGACGGGATTGAAAAAAACTTCCCTAGCGAGTACCAAACCCGCGAAACTGCCGACTTATTCCTGCAGCTGATTATCGAAGTGCTTGCCCCCGCAACAAATGGCAAGGGCGGCCGCGCTGCCGTGGTATTGCCCGATGGCACCTTGTTTGGTGAAGGCGTTAAAACCAAAATTAAAAAAATGCTGCTCGAAGAATGTAATCTGCACACCATAGTGCGTTTACCTAACGGTGTGTTTAATCCTTACACTGGCATTAAAACCAATATCCTGTTTTTCACTAAAGGCACGCCGACTAAACATGTCTGGTTTTACGAGCATCCCTACCCAGCAGGGGTGAAAAACTACAACAAAACCAAGCCCATGAAGTTTGAAGAGTTTGAGACAGAACTGGCGTGGTGGGGCGATGAAGCCGATGGTTTTGCAGCGCGGGTCGAAAACGAGCAAGCGTGGAAAGTCTCCATCGACGACATTATTGCCCGTAACTACAACCTCGATATTAAAAACCCGCATGTGGGCGAGGTGGTAAGCCACGATCCGCAAGCTTTGTTAGCCGATTACGCCAAGCAACAAGCGGATATTCAAGCCTTGCGTGACCAACTCAAAGGCATCTTGTCTGCGGCATTATCGTCACCTTCGGCAGCATCAGACGGTGAGGGCAAGTAATGGCTGATTCTTCCATACCAAACGCTCACGCTCGCAATATCGAATCTGCGCCAACGGCTGAAAATTTAATTACCACGCACCTTGATATTTGGACGACTGCGATAGAACAAAAGTCTTCAGCAGGCCGTGGCAGTTCAAAAAAGTTTTCGCTTTATGGCATTAAAAAACTGCGTGAACTAATTTTAGAACTCGCCGTGCGCGGTAAGTTAGTGCCACAAGACGCGAACGATGAACCCGCGTCATTATTGCTAGAACGCATTGCTGCTGAAAAAGCGCAGTTGGTGAAAGATGGCAAGCTTAAAAAACAGAAGCCTTTGCCTGAGATTGGTGAGGATGAAAAGCCGTTTGAATTGTCGAATGGATGGATATGGTGCCGTGTAATTGATATAGCCGGTTATATCAATGGTTTCGCATTTAAAAGTAGCTCCTTTCAGGATACTGGTGTTGGTATCGTAAAGATTGGAGATATTTCTTCCACCGGAGAGTTAACACCAGATTCAATGTCTCGGGTAGAAAAATCAGTTATTAAAAATTTAGATCCAAATCTAAGAGTTGAAGCTGGGGATTTGGTTATAGCAATGTCTGGTGCTACAACAGGTAAACTAGGATTTAATAAATCAAATGAAGTTTTTTATTTGAATCAACGTGTCGGTAAATTTGTTCCATATCAAATGAACATCTACTATTTATATTTGCTATTAACAACAAAAATTGAAGAAAATTTAGATAAATCAACAGGTAGTGCTATCCCAAACCTAAGCACTGGACAAATAAATGAAATAGTTATTGCATTACCTCCACTTGAAGAACAACACCGAATCGTTGCTAAAGTCGATGAGTTGATGAGTTTGTGTGATGCCCTTGAAGCACAAACCGAAGCGAGTATTTCGGCACACCAAACCTTAGTCGAAATCCTGCTCAATGCGCTGCTACTGCCACAAGCAACTGCTAATACAGCAAGTCAGTCTGATGTCAGTCTTGAACCGCAGCCTTTTACAGATAGTTTTGATAAGGATTGGCAACGTGTTGCCGAGCACTTCGACACCTTATTCACTACTAGTGCCAGCATCGACACTCTAAAGCAAACTATCCTCCAACTTGCCGTGATGGGTAAGCTAGTAAAACAAGACCCTAATGACGAACCTGCAGCCAAACTATTAGAGCGTATCGCCAAAGAAAAAGCCCAGCTGATCAAAGAGGGAAAAATAAAAAAACAGAAACTACTTCCCGCCATCACCGAAGAAGAAAAATCTTTTGAACTACCGCAAGGATGGGAGTGGATAAGGTTAGAGGATTTAGTTGATATCCAAGGTGGTATAACCAAAGGGCGCAAACTTATTGGCAGAGAGTTAATTACAGTTAAGTACCTGAGCGTTGCGAATGTTCAGCGTAGTTATTTAGATTTAGGACATTTAAAAGAAATTGAAATTCCAGTTGAAGAGGAAGATAAGTATCGAGTTAAAGCCCGTGATTTATTGATAACTGAAGGTGGTGATTGGGACAAAGTAGGCCGCACTGCGATTTGGTCTAATGAACTGCCTTATATAGCTCATCAAAATCACGTGTTTAAAGCTCGTATCTTTCTTGAAGAACAAAGTGAAGTCTGGCTTGAAAAGTATCTGAATGGGCCCTTTGCACGCGATTATTTTGCAGGTTCGAGTAAGCAAACTACTAACCTTGCTTCAATAAACAAAACTCAATTACGGGGTTGTTTGATTGCCATTCCCCCAAATGAAGAGAAAGACAGAATCGTCACCAAAGTCGATGAACTAATGGCTCTGTGCGATCAACTCAAAGCCCGTTTAGCTGATGCGCAAACCACCCAACTGCACCTCACCGACGCCATCGTCGAACAGGCAATTTAACCACTTACCTTAACTAAAGAAAGATTAAAATATATGGAAATATTAGAGAGTTTATTTGGCAGTCTTAATGCAGTGAGTATTGTCATTATTGCGTTAATGGCAATAGTATTTATTGCAGGTTTACTTTTTACTAAAGCAGGCAAG
Organism: Shewanella sp. SW32; assembly: GCF_025653365.1. Taxonomy (NCBI): domain Bacteria; kingdom Pseudomonadati; phylum Pseudomonadota; class Gammaproteobacteria; order Alteromonadales; family Shewanellaceae; genus Shewanella; species Shewanella sp. SW32. The sequence continues at coordinate 23,533 of NZ_JAKKSJ010000054.1, forward strand.
CAAGTAGAGTTTGTAAATTTCATCCCCACCTTATTAACCACGCTGGGGATTTTTGGTACATTTTTAGGTATTGTTTTAGGCTTGTTAGATTTCAACCAGAATGATATTGAAGCCAGTATTCCTCCATTGCTGGAGGGACTAAAAACGGCATTTATAACCAGTGTATTCGGTATTTTTCTCTCGTTGCTTTATAAAACTTTATCGACATTTTCTTTTTTAAAACCCAAACAAGTGGAAGAAAGTATCTCGCATGCCACCCCTGAGGCAATATTAGGTGCGATGCAGGCACAAGTTGCTGAAACCCGTACTTTAAAAGATGCGCTTGTGGGTAATGAAGAATCCACATTATTTGGGCAACTTAAAATTCTGCGTGGTGACATTAATGACAATGCCAAATTGTCGGCAAAAAATCTGCAAGAACAATCCATTAAGCAACAAGAAAAGTTTGACGCATTTTCTGAGAAGCTTTGGCTTAAACTGCAAGACTTTGCTGATACTTTGTCTAAGTCTGCCACAGAGCAAGTGATTGAAGCCCTCAAACAGGTCATTGCAGATTTCAATAATAATTTAACCGAGCAGTTTGGTGATAACTTTAAACTGCTAAATGAAGCTGTGATTAAACTGGTTGAATGGCAAGAAAACTATAAGTTACAACTTGAGCAAATGCAGCAGCAATATGCCCAAGGTGTCGAGTCCATTTCAGCAACAGAGTCATCAGTTGCGCATATTAGTGAGCAAAGTAAAATCATCCCGCAATCTATGCATGAACTAAAAGGCGTAATGGAAGTTAATCAGCATCAATTAGCTGAGCTTGAACGCCATTTGGAAGCCTTTAAATTAATGCGTGATGAAGCGGTTAAAGCTGTGCCTGAAATTAGAGCGCAAGTTCAAAGCACCGTCGAAGATATTTCTGCGGCGGTGAATACTGCAAGTGAGCATTATAAGACCTTGCTAACCGAGTCTGATGATTACATTAAAAATCATGTTAAAACGTCTAATGATCTATTAGAGAAGTTTGCCAGCGAAACAGAGAAAGGGATTAACAGTGTCGGTGCTCGCTTAACTGAGAGCTCTGATATCATCAGTAAAAATATCGATATAGCAGCGACTGAATTTACCAATAATACATCCCGTACAAATGAAAGCTTACAGACAAGTTCTGATTATCTGCAATCCCAGACTGAAATTATCAAGCAACATTTGCAAGATGCGGTAAGTGATTTGAATAGCACCATGCGTGACATGATTGAAAAGTTAGTTGCAGACGCTAAAGATATGACTTCCACAATGAAAGAAGCAAACCAAAACTTAGTCACTGACACTGAGAATGTCCGTGACACCGTCGTTAAATCAGCTGAAAAACTACAGCAACGACTTAATGAAGTGATTGATGACGCTGCTACTCAGCAAATCAACCAAGCCAAACGCACATTTGATGCCATGGAAGAACAAGTGAAGCATCAGGTAGTCTTAACAGGTGAAGCTGTTGATTCACAACTTAAACTGATTGATACGGCAATGCAGCAGGAAATAAACCGTGTCATGAACGAGATGGGACAAGCGCTAGCTCAAGTCAGTGGTAAGTTTGTTGACGATTACATTAAGTTAACCCAAGCCATGAATGAAGTTGTTAATCAGCGAGTAGCCTAATGGACAAGATATTTGGTACTAGCAATGGTGCACAAGACAGTGGTGAACATTGGTTAACTGTGTCTGACTTAATGGCCGGTTTAATGATGGTTTTTCTATTCATTGCGATTGTGTTCATGATGATTACTCAGAAGGAAAACGACAAAATAAAAGACGTCGCTGTCGCGTATCAGGAAAACCAAGTGGCCATTTATCAAGCATTGGAAGATGAGTTTAAAAATGATCTTGATAAGTGGGGAGCGACCATTGATAAGGAAACGCTCGCCTTTAACTTTCAATCACCAGATGTGTTATTTGCTAATAATGAAACACGGTTAAGCGATGCCTATAAAGAGATTCTGAATGATTTTTTCCCTAGATATATTAAGGTGCTTACACCTTATAGGGATTCATTAGATGAAATCAGAATTGAGGGGCATACATCAAGTTTAGGTCTTCGAGGCTCTACTGAGGCACAGGCATATTTTTATAATATGCAGTTATCACAAGGTCGTACTCGCTCAGTTTTAGAGTATGGTTATTCGTTGATGCCAAACGACTCTGAGTGGATCAAAGCGAATATCGCCGCTGTTGGTTTTTCTTCATCACGCTTAATAATGAAAAATAATGTGGAAGATGAAGCAATGTCTCGTCGAGTTTCATTTAGAGCGATAACAAATGCTGATATTCAGATTAAACGGATATTAGAGGCACAATAATGAAGCTGACGGTTGATTTTAGTGCTTTACATCGGGCTGTGGCACCGCTAGGTAAAGTTGTTACTAACTTTACTATTACTAGTCGGTCAACAGAAATTGAGAGCATAGGTGCTGATCTCATTACAGGGATTATTGGGATAGATTTTGTTCTAGCTGATATCGATGGTTCTGATGGTATTTTGAATTATAATGGTCATCAGGTCATGCTATATATCCCAGATCAAGGGAATAACATCTCTCAGGTCATTGTTGATGGTAAAGGTAAAGGGGCAAAAAGAGTCCATGTTGCTGAGTGTAAAACAATTATAGGCATGAGAGAACGGGGTCGATTTAATGATAGGTATGATGTTACTAACCGAATTGATGGTACATTTCCTATTTTCGGGATTGAGTACCACTCTCAGAAAGAAATTGCAGGTGAGGCAGAATTAGCAGTTTGCCAGAATTGCTTATGTTTACTTAATCATAGGAATTTCCCTGGACTAACTTGGGGAGATAAAACTAAGTTTGTATCAGACTTCTCTTACGCGCAATTTTTCGAAACCTATAGCTCTTATTTTAAGTCATTACCTAAATCTACTGCTGGTTTTCAAACTGCAGGATATACCGCTGATTGGCCCTCAATATCATCGAAAATTAGACTTGAGCTTGATTATTCCTGTGAACAATGTGGAGTTAATTTACGTCACGAATCGAAGCTTTTGCATGTTCACCATATCAACGGAAACAAGACTAACAATAGTCGCGATAATCTGCGTGGTCTTTGTGCCGATTGTCATAAGAAACAACCCCATCATGGACACTTGTATGTAAGTCATGATGACATATTGAAAATAAACCAACTTCGTCGTGAACAGTATAAATTCGATGTATTTGATTATAACAACATCAGAGAGTGTGCAGATACAGCATTGGACGGTCTACTGCAGAAATGTCAATCAATGGGTTTACCTGGCGCTCAGGGTGAGATTACGAGTGGTCATTTAATAACCACACTCATGCCGGCTTCAAGCACCGCATCCAAATAAGCCTCATTCATCAATGCCTGACGCTGCTTTCTTCTGATACTCATTTTTCGCTTCTCAGCGCGTAACATATTCAAACCAAAGTGTCGCATCGTGGCAAGATTAGTCGCTGCATTACCACGGTATATCTGGCACGCATCCTCACCTAAACTCACATCCAGCACCCAGTGCAACTGGTTTTC
>NZ_JAKKSJ010000055.1:0-26282 GCF_025653365.1 Shewanella sp. SW32
GACAAAGCGATAAGCGGCTTCAATGTCTGCACTGGATGAAAGAGATTGCACGATAGATTGTCCTGTATGAGCTGCAAGTTGAGCCGCCAACTGTACAAGCCGTTTGGTCCTTCGTACATCCCCTAATTTTGCGCGCTGAAAAATGCTCTGTGCCCAGAGTGATGGTTCACTTAAAAACATGGCATGTGGTATCTGAAACAAAAGGTCAGGATCAGATCAGGTTAATTAAAAATGGTTCAAAAAAATCCCCCGGGGCAAACCGAGGGATTTGTGTAGAAGAGACAGGCAAATACGAGGCTTAATTGAGTAACGCAGAATCTAGTGACTAGATTACTTTACGCTTACTTACTTGGCGTTCATCAGTGCAACCGCGTTATCTAACATACGGTTACTGAATCCCCATTCGTTATCATACCAAGACATCACTTTCACTAAACGACCGTTCACACGGGTTTGAGTGGCGTCAAAGTTTGAAGAAAACGCATTGTGGTTAAAGTCGATAGACACCAATGGCTCTTTGTTTACCGCTAACACTTCGCTCAATGGCGCAACGCTGGCAGCACGTTCAATAATGGCATTCACTTCTTCAACTGTCGTGTCACGGGCAGCGATGAAAGACAAATCCACGAGTGATACGTTAACTGTAGGTACACGAACCGCTAAACCGTCGAATTTACCTTGTAATTCAGGTACAACCAAACCTACAGCAGCAGCTGCGCCAGTTTTAGTTGGGATCATTGACAGTGCCGCTGCACGGGCACGACGTAAATCTGTGTGGTACACGTCAGATAAACGTTGATCGTTGGTATAAGCGTGAATAGTGGTCATCAGGCCTGATTCGATACCAATCTCGTCATTTAACGGCTTAGCAAAAGGGGCTAAACAGTTTGTTGTACAAGAAGCATTTGAAATCACTGTCATGTCTGACGTCAGCATGTTGTTGTTCACACCGTAAACAACTGTGGCATCCACATTTTTACCTGGAGCAGAAATAATCACTTTCTTCGCGCCAGCGGTTAAATGTGGTTGAACGGTTTCTTTAGAAGTGAAGATACCAGTACATTCGAAAACCACGTCAACTTGCAACTCAGCCCATGGCAGTTTTGCAGGATCACGTTCTTGGAAAGTGAGGATCTTATCGCCATTCACATAAATGGCTTCTGCATCATGGTCAACTTTCGCATTAAAACGACCGTGAACAGAATCGTATTTTGTCAGGTGAGCGTTGATTGAAGCGTCGCCTAAATCATTAATAGCGACAATCTTGATTGGATAAGCTTTTTCGCTTTCGTACAAGGCGCGTAATACGTTTCTACCGATACGGCCATAGCCATTTATTGCTACACGGATAGTCATCTCATATCCCTCTGGTGATTATAAAATTCAACTGGTAGTAAAATTACCAAACTGACAGCTATCGTCAAGTTAAATCGGCATTTTACCGCTGTCATGATTAACAAATTAGGTATTTTTTTTACATCGGTCGCGAAATCGCCATTTTTCACGCGTTAATTGGGTAAAAAATTACAAGATGGCAAACATTTTGCCATCAGTTGCTTAGTTTACTTTTTCGACAGGCGCAGGCGGCACAGCTTCGGTTTCAGTTGGCGCTTGGGCAACCGCTTGAGGATCAAGCCATTGTCTTACTGGACTCATAGAATAAGTGCCCTTTTTTAACACATCAATTAGGGCTTGGGCTTTTAAATCGAGTTCAGTCGCCAGCGTTTTATTGCCACCGAGCAAGGCTAGCATTTTTTCTTCAGAATACTTCTGCTGCGTAAGTAGTAAATTTGCTTTCGTCAGCATATAGGATTTATCTAAAACCTGTTGCTGGCGATAGGCAGATGCGAGCCCAAGTAACCAGTTAACGTCGAAATCATCGTATTGGATTTCCGCAAAGACTTTAAGATAGAGTTGTTGCGCTTTGATGGCATTTCGATTGCTGTAATAGGTTGCGACTTGGGCAAGTAGAAAGGGGTCAGTCACTTCGCCGGCGTTTTCCTGTTCTAATAATCTATTTAACGCAGCGGTATCGCCAAAGCGAGTCCATTGGTAATAGGACATAAAAGGGTCTTGCCGTTCACGGGTTTGATCTTGTAGTAAACTTAAATTTTGAGTGCTTAGTCTAAAGGCTCTGGCTCTATCTGCTGTGCGATTGGTGTGGATGATATGCTGAACGCCAGAGGCGAGTTCAATGCAACGGCTGTAATCCTCAAGGTAGGTTAATTGTGAGTAGAGCTGCTTACCTGTGAGGTTTTCGTTGTCTTTTAACATGTAGCGGTTTTGGATAAGCTTGGTCTTTTCAGTCAAACACCAGCTGTCCTTATGCAAATCGGCACAAATTTCAGGATTATTTTTACAAATTGCTGAGATATTTCGGTCATTATCACAACCGAAAAGACCGAAAAAGCTCATCCCTAAGGTAAATGATGTAATTATTACTAGATTTTGTCTCAAAACACTCTCCAAACGATAATTTTTCTAATAAAATTACAGATTTACAGAAAATATCTTACTGGCAACAAAGCGCGACTTTCATTACAATGGCGCCGACCAAAACAGGGTTTTCCCTAAAACCCGCATTAGATTATTGGTCTTTTCGTCATGTTACTCAAACCTTTCAGTACATTTTATTGAAAAGTGAGATAAAGGATCTGTAAATGAGCGCTGATAAACACCTACAAAGTTGGCAAGAACGTTTTGAAATGGCAGAGGCGATGCAGCCTTTGTTAGGCAAGTTGTACCGTAACCAAGGCGTTGAAGTCGTGGTCTATGGCAAGCCGTTACTCAATGCTTCTACGATTGAAATCATTAAAGCGCACCGTTTAGTTCGTCGTCATGTCGGTGAAAAATTACGTTTACGCGAGAGTTTCCCCTTCGTTCAAGCTTTGAGCAAACTCGCAGTTAAACAATGTAAAGTGGATATTGGTAAACTCGCTGTCAATTACTGGCGCGACCATACTGATGTCAGCGAAATTGAAAGCTATATGGCAAAAGAATTGGCCGATGCTATCGACCATGCCGATGATGTCGCACCGCGTGACGTCGTGCTTTATGGTTTTGGCCGTATCGGTCGCTTATTGGCACGCTTGTTGATTGAACGCACAGGTCGCAGCAATAAGTTAAGGTTACGCGCTATCGTTTTACGTGGCGGTAAGAAAGGCGATTTAGAAAAACGCGCGAGTTTACTGCGTCGTGACTCAGTCCATGGTCCTTTCAATGGCTCTGTTGAAGTTGACGAAGAGAACAACGCCATCATAGCCAATGGCACTTATATCCAAGTGATCTATGCTAATTCACCCGACGAAGTGGATTACACTAAATACGACATCAATGATGCATTGATTGTTGATAATACAGGTATTTGGAAAGATGAAGCGGGTCTTGGTTTACACCTTAAGAGCCCAGGTGCCAGCAAAGTATTACTGACGGCTCCTGCAAAAGGCGCGATTAAGAATATCGTTTACGGTGTGAACGAAGGCGATATTACCCCTGAAGACATTATCGTTTCTGCGGCGAGTTGTACCACCAATGCTATTACGCCAGTACTGAAAGCTGTGAATGATAAATATGGTATCGAGAATGGTCACGTTGAAACGATTCATTCTTATACCAACGATCAAAACTTGATTGATAACTATCATACCGCTGACCGTCGTGGCCGTAGTGCACCATTAAACATGGTGATCACTGAAACGGGTGCAGCAAAAGCGGTTGCTAAAGCTTTACCTGCATTAGCCGGTAAGTTAACAGGTAACGCGATTCGTGTGCCGACGCCTAACGTCTCTATGGCGATCATCAGTATGAACCTGAATGCTGAAACCAGTAAAGATGAGCTTAACGAGTATCTGAAAGATACGGCGCTACAATCACCACTGCAAAATCAAATTGACTACACAGACTCTACTGAGATTGTATCGAGCGATTTAGTGGGTTCTCGCTACGCGGGTGTGGTTGATTCACAAGCGACTATTGCAGAAGGCAAGCGTGCCATTCTTTATGTATGGTATGACAACGAATTTGGTTACAGTTGCCAAGTGGTTGGCGTAATGCAAACGATGTTAGGTTTAACGACGCTATCACTACCTGCGTAAATTGCCCACGTAGTTTTTGCTTGAGTGATTAATAACTTTGCCTAACCTTTGAATAAAGCGCCCAATAGGGCGCTTTTGTTTTTCTATACTTCTACAATTTTATTGGACTCGACTCCATGCTCCCCTGTTTATCTGCCGCGTTTAATTAGCGGTAGCATCGGCATCAGTATCGGTACAAAGCCTAAATTGATGAATGAAACATCAACTTTACTGAGGTGTGGCGGTTTATTGGGCAAACGATACGGCTTAGATCATTTTTTAAAAATTGTTGATTGACTCTGAGGTCTAAATCGGTAGAATGCCAATCCGCAGTCAGGGGAAAGCATGCCGAGCATGAGTTCAAATGATTAAGCGCAATGATAGGCGACATTAGCTCAGTTGGTAGAGCGATACCTTGCCAAGGTATAGGTCATCGGTTCGAACCCGATATGTCGCTCCAAATTTTAATAAATTTGGCAGTTTGGGCGCGATGGCAGAATGGCTATGCTGCGGATTGCAAATCCGTCGATCTCGGTTCGACTCCGGGTCGCGCCTCCATAGATTAAAGTATTAATGACACGATTCCAGTTGTTAATATAAAGAGTTTGCCCGAGTGGTGGAATCGGTAGACACAAGGGATTTAAAATCCCTCGCTGGTAACAGCGTGCCAGTTCAAGTCTGGCCTCGGGTACCAAAAAACAGAAAAGCCCTGACTGATGTCAGGGCTTTTTTGCTTTGTAACTTCTACATCCACATTTTATGATTCTTAATCTAGTATCACTACAGCTATAGATTGGTTAGGCCCAAGCCCACTATTTTACTCATTCAGTATTGCGACTTCTGACCTGTTTCTTTTCTACAATACAAAACTGAGTGATTTTGTGATCTAGATGTTGTAAATCGCTTTATTCAAGTAATGTCACTATTGGGTGATAATTGCGTAATAAAATGTACTTTTTATTGTTGAATCAATAATAGTGTAATAATTTCCCTAAGAAGGGACTTAAGTCGCTATTCCCCCCTTAAAGACAGTGGTATAAATAAGCCGAAATTTCCCCCTACACGCGCATATTAGGATACGTAGTCATGATTTTCTCTCAAGTATTACTCGCACCCGCTGATCCAATTCTTGGTTTAACCGATACCTTTAAAGCTGATCCGCGTCAGGATAAAGTTAATCTTGGTGTTGGCATTTATAAGGATGAGGCAGGACAGACTCCCGTTCTGGCTTCAGTGAAAAAAGCCGAGGCCATTTTACTTGAGCAAGAGAAGACCAAAAACTACTTAGGCATTGAAGGCGTTCAAGCTTATAACCGTGTAGTACAAACCTTGTTGTTCGGCGAAGGCAGTGCATTAATTTCTTCTGGCCGTGCTGCCACAGCGCAAGCTCCTGGTGGGACAGGAGCACTGCGTATTGCTGCTGAGTTTTTACTGCGTAATACCGATTCGCACACGATTTGGGTGAGCAATCCAACGTGGGCCAACCATCAAAATATTTTTGAAACGGCGGGTTTAACGGTTAAAGAGTACGGTTATTACAAAGCAGAAGCCCATGACATCGATTTCGATACCATGATGACTGACTTGTCTCACGCCAATGCGGGTGATGTCGTGCTGCTACACGGTTGCTGCCATAACCCAACGGGTATCGATTTAACGTTGGCGCAATGGGAACTTGTTGCTCAATTGTGTGCTGATAAGAAACTCGTGCCACTGTTTGACTTTGCTTATCAAGGTTTTGGTGCTGGCATTGAAGAAGATGCGGCAGGTCTGCGTTTAGTCGCGTCTAAAGTGTCTGAGTTACTGGTCGCTAACTCTTTCTCTAAAAACTTTGGTCTATACAACGAGCGTATTGGCGCCGTGACTGTGGTGGCTGAAGATGCTGATGCTGCCGTACGTGCTTTTAGCCAAGTGAAACGTACCATACGCGCCAACTATTCTAATCCGCCAGCCCACGGCGCACTGATCGTCAGCACGATATTAAATGATGCAGCTCTGAAAGCCATGTGGGTGCAGGAAGTCAAAGAGATGCGTGAACGTATCGCCGAAATGCGTACTCTGTTTGTTGATAGCTTAAAGGCTGAGGGCGTGACTCAGGACTTCAGTTTTATTTCTCGCCAAAATGGCATGTTCAGTTTCTCAGGTTTAAACAAAGCCCAAGTGGCACGTTTGAAAGACGAGTTTGGTGTTTATATTGTCGGCTCTGGACGCATTAGCGTTGCAGGCATGACTAAGACGAATATGCCTGTTATCTGTAAAGCCATAGCACAAGTGTTGTAATGGTTATAGCAGCCTTATAGACAGACTAAAGGGACATTCCTTTTAGCTTTACAATATAAAGGACAGCACTTGCTGTCCTTTATTATTTCGATTGAATGATTAACAGGTAAGCGCTAGCAGGCAAGCGGTTGTTGAGTGAGATCATTGATCCGCAGCAGGGCGCTTAATGCATCTAATAAATTAGCTTGATCATGTAGATTGGGATTATGGCGATTCTTCAACGGAAAATAGTTAATCAGTGGCCCTAAACGCGTTTGTTCAGCGTGGCGAAGTACTTTGTGAATAATGGGCTTGCCAATCACCTGGTGACACCAAGCTATGCGTTGCTCAATGCTAAACCGACCCGCGGGTGAGGCCTCTTCGGCAAGGTTATCGATAAAGATCACCTGCGCTTTAGTTGCTGCAAGACTTTTGGCAAATTTAGGTAACAGCAGCGGTGGCATGATACTGGTTAAAAAACTTCCAGGGCCTAAGATGACCAAGTCTGCCTGACGAACAGCTTCACAGGCTTCAAAGGTGGCATCGACCTGTGGTTCAAGGCTGAGTGCAATAGGAGCCTCATTCATACTGTCGACATTAATCTCCCCAAAGACTTTACTACCACAGGCTTGCAGGGCCACTAAGTGAGTGGGCTGCTCTGACATGGGAATAAGTTGGGTTTCTATCTTAAGTAAGTTACGGATGAGATTAACCGCTTCTAATGGACGAACGCAGAGTTGATCAAGAGCCAGTAAGATTAAATTACCTAAATTATGGCCACTGAGTTCAGTGGCACCTTGGAAACGGTATTCGAACAATTGCGAGCCAACGGAAGGACGATTAGCTAAATGGGATAAGCAGTTACGTAAATCACCCCAAGCAATGCAGTCTTGCTCGGCTCTCAGTCGACCAGTAGAACCACCATTATCAGTGGTGGCGACAATCCCTGTAAGGCGGTTGCCTAAAAAATCGAGCGAGGATAATACTCGGCCTAAACCATGGCCTCCGCCGATGGCGACGACACGTTCAAATTGATTTAACATCAAATGCTGCATCTGGGTTTTTCCTTCCTGAATACCCGAAAATTTAATGTCATAGCCATCCATTGTCGCTATAAGCGGGATGACTCATGAGCCGTTGTGTAATGGTGATAACGCTAAGGAACCTTAGTATAAATACTCAGTCAAATGCTTGCATCTATAAATGACGGCGTAATAGCAAGCTCGACTCGATAATGGTGCCTCAGGCGTAATATTGTACCTGAGTTCGTGATCATGATGATGGGCAAATTTCGTGAAATCTGACAAATAGCTTATAATCCGGCCTTTATTTGCCCAATAAGGGCGTTACACCTAAGGTGAATGATTGAAAACGGGTAGAATCGGTTCGTTTACATTGGCATTAGCCATGGTCATAGTGGCGATTTTTGCATTACGAGTTTGGATCATTCCTCACTCGAGTGACTCATCCGCTATTGCGCCCCAATTCGTTAGCGATGTCGATCCTGTTACGCAAGTCCCTGACTTTTCAGCGATCAGCGACATTACCGAAAAGAAGAAAGCTTTTTTTGATTTCCTGCGGCCGATTGTTCAGCAACAGAATGCCATTATCTTGATGGAGCGTGGCTTTATCAATGAGATGCTTGCCTTAGTCGATAATGGTAAGAGTTTATCTGATACTGAATTAGCGCAGATCAATGCGTTATTTGATAAATACCAATATCCGGCGCGTAACGTAGATGCTAAGTCATTAGCAAGCTTACTTAAACGTGTCGATATCGTGCCGGAATCTATGGTGTTAATTCAAGCCGCGAATGAATCGGGTTGGGGGAGTTCACGTTTTGCCAGAGAAGGTTTTAACTTTTTTGGTGAATGGTGTTTTACTTCTGGCTGCGGCATAGTGCCGTCCTCACGTGGTTCGGGTAAAAGTCATGAGGTAAAAGTGTTTTCATCGGTCGATGAATCGGTTTCATCCTATATGCGTAATTTAAATTCTAATACTGCCTATGCGTTATTTCGCTCTATTCGAGCAGATTTACGTTCACAGGAGCTAGAGCCAACAGCGGATCAATTGATTTACGGTTTAGTGAATTATTCTGAAAGACAAGAAGCTTATATTGATGAGCTGCTTGATATGTTACGTCATAATGAAAAATATTTGGTGAATGTCGATGTATAAAAAACTGTTGTTTAGTAGCCTGTTTTTTTTGGCAACTAGCGCCGCTGCAGAAACTGTATCCCTTGAATATAAAGGCTTTTATGATAGGTTAAAACAAGTCAATAAAGGCGGTTATCAACTCGTGGAAGTGGCTTTTAGTGTTCCAATGCAAAAGAATTGTTTGATCCAAAGTGGTTCTATTTCCAGTGAAAAAACCTCAACGCCACTGACGTATACTGATGCTCAGCGGTTATTCATTCCCTTAGATGATGATTTAAAAGATCAGCGAGCCTTGGTTAATCTGCATTTCGCTGGCAGCGCTGAGGGATGTGGTATTGCAATGCAAGTTAGAGCAAAACAGACATTAGCCGAGTACGATAAAACGCGCTTACAACAAATCATGACTGAGATGGACACGCTGCTCGGTGCTATGCAAGGCTTCCCGATGCGTTATTTTAGGGAATCCATTACTGGCTTAAACTTTGAATTCTCACCTGAACAAGAAGTCTATGTACGCCTTAATGGCCGTGAACAAGCCGTTAAGGGCAGTTATAAATTAGCCGCGAATGAGCTTGAAAACATCACTACGCTAAGCTTCAGTGCCCAGCCATTAGTGTTGAGTCCTTGGGTGAAGTGATCCTCTTTGCCTCGTTGAATTGGCATCTTGAAAAAATCGATTCAGAAGCACGGGCTCAAAGATAGTGTAGGCAGTCTTAACTTATTTTGTTGCCATAAAAATGCCCACTTAATGTGGGCATTTTTGTTTAGCTAATTTATCTTGCATACTTTCGTTGCGTTAACTTCTCTTACTGAATAGGCGCTAAATTCAGTCTAAGTTAGACTTCGTAAGTGTTAACAATATCAATGCGTTTTGCTGCATCCAAATCGATACGACCACTATTGGCGATATCAAGAAAATCGAATGCAGGTAGATTGGCTTCAGCAACATCACCACGCATAGGCGCATCTGGGTCACGTGTTAGAGACACAAAGTCGAACTGTTCACGGTCAACACCCTGTGATGGTGCGGTGTTTTGCATGGCGGTGAATATTGTTTCAATACGACCAGGATACTGTCTATCCCACTGATTCAGCATGTCTTTGACTGCGGCGCGCTTTAAGTTTTCCTGTGAGCCACACAAGTTGCATGGAATGATTGGAAATTCTTTTAAGCTGGCATATTCTTCGAGATCTTTCTCGCGACAATAGGCTAGGGGACGTATGACGATATTGGCGCCATCATCCGACAGCAGCTTTGGCGGCATTGCTTTCATCTTACCGCCAAAGAACATATTTAAGAACAAGGTCTCGATAATGTCATCCCTGTGATGGCCTAGGGCGATTTTAGTGGCGCCGATACGCTGAGCAAAGCCATAAAGCGTTCCGCGGCGCAGGCGAGAGCATAGGGAGCAGGTGGTTTTACCTTCCGGAATTTTGTCTTTCACTATCGAGTAGGTATCTTTCTCGAGGATGTGATAAGGCACATTGAGCTTATCGAGATAGGCAGGCAATACATGCTCAGGGAAGCCTGGTTGCTTCTGATCTAAATTAACCGCAATGATTTCAAACTGAATGGGCGCGCGTTGCTGCAGATTCATTAAAATATCGAGCATGGCGTAGCTGTCTTTACCGCCACTGAGGCAGCACATGATCTTATCGCCATCTTCAATCATATTGTAATCGGCAATCGCGCTGCCCACTTCACGACGAAGCCGCTTCTGTAATTTATTCAGACGGGTAGTTTGTTTTTTTGATAATTCTTCCGGCATAGGATTTGCCGTAACTTCAGATATAGCTTCAAGCATAAAAAAGCGCCCAGTAACACAGTTTCAGGGCGCGTATTATTCCAGCTATCTTTGGCGGGGTAAAGAGCCGCGTATTGCTTAGGCTTCTTCTAACGGTGATTTATAACCGTCGGGCTTTATAGCCAATAAATCGCAGTTGATGCTATCGATAACATGTTCAGCGGTATTGCCTATCAATGCTGCTGAAAATCCGGTACGACCGACAGTCCCTAGGATCACCAATTCAGCATCAAGTTTTTCAGCCAGCTCAGGGATCACATCCTCTGGTAAACCTTCTTTTACATGGCAATGACTTGGATTAATATCATAAGCGCCCGCAAGATAACTCACGCGCTGCTCATGCTGCATGCGAATGGTTTCGTTGTATGACTGGGCATCAAAGTCAGGAAGCTCAATGGCTAGGTTAACTGGCGTGCCGGGATAACCATTGACTAAATGTACTTCAGCAGAGAACTTTTTCGCCAAATCTTTTGCATGTTCAATAATTTTACCGTTAAGCATTTGATGATCGGTATCTTCGGTTGCCACATTCACAGCACAGAGGATTTTGCCCGCGGCTGGCCAGTCATGGGCTTTCACCATCAACACTGGCACAGGGGCTTTACGCATTAAATGCCAATCAGTTGGAGTGAAGATCACCGCCTTGAGTTTGTCGTGGGCATGGGTGCCTTTAACAATCAAATCGTATTGCCCTGAAATAGCATGATTAATAATGCTTTCAAAGGGGCGATTATGCCAAATGACTTGAGTATCGATATTGAGTTGCAGATGAGTATAAGCGGCGAGTAAGTCTTGGATCCAAGCGAGCCGTTGATCTATGACACCTTGACGCATGGCTTCGCGTTCTTGATTCGACAAAATCGAAGTCATTTCGTAAGAGAAGTCGAAGATAGAAAGAAACACAGTGACTTGAGCGTTGCATTTACTGGCCAAGGCGACCGCTCGTGCAAGGGCAACTTGATTCTCAGTGGTAGGGTCAACCACAACCAGTATTTTTTGATAATCCTTCATGGGAGGTTCCTTTAGTCATAGGCTCAATATCATCATGAGCCTTTGGCAGTGAGCTGTATTGTTCTAGATCAAACTCATTTGAAATTGATTAAAACTCGCTTAAAAATCATGCCTTAATCTGCATGACATGTCTAGTAAGCACAGTTTTTACCATTAAACTGTTATGCTATTGGCGACAATTATTTAGGCTTGACCTCTCACGGTTAATGCTCTTGCGATTGACTATCTCGCGATGCGAGAATTACCCGCTAACAGATTTAGCTCTTGCGAGTCGAGGATAGTGATGTACTTACCCTTAACCTCAATCAAGCCTGACTTTTGGAAGCGTCCAAGTAAGCGGCTGATGGTTTCAACGGTTAAACCGAGATAATTGCCAATGTCACCGCGGGTCATGGTTAAACGGAATTCTTTAGGTGAGAAACCACGACTGCCGAAACGATTTGCTAAATTGCTGATAAATGCAGCCAGACGTTCTTCGGCATTTTTCTTACTGAGTAGCAGGATCATTTCTTGATCGCTCATGATCTCATTACTCATTAGACGCATGATCTGCTGACGTAACTTAGGCATAGTGCCCGAAAGTTCATCGAGGATATTAAAGGGGATTTCACAAACCATAGAGGTTTCGAGGGCCTGTGCAAAACTCTGATGTAACTGAGCGTGAATACCATCAAAACCAATCACATCACCCGCAAGATGGAAGCCAGTTATCTGCTCATCACCTTGCTCGGTAATAGTGTAACTTTTGATGGTGCCAGAGCGGATCGCAAACAGGGATTTCAACGCATCTCCTGACTTAAAAATTTGCTCGCCTTTCTGAATTGGCTTTTTACGCTCAATAATATCATCGAGCTGATCTAGCTCACTTGCATTGAGGGTAAAAGGAATACAAAGGGTACCCATACTGCAATCGTGACAATGGATTGTGCATCCGCTAGCGGCAGGACGACGATTCTTATTTTGTTCAATTGTCATGTTGATTCTCAAGTTTATCCACTGCAACCATGTTAAACCAATTCACTCACTTGGGCTAGTTTAGCTGCGCGAGTGCGATATATAAAGTTTGACCACCAAAGGCAATTAACAGTAAGCCGCTCAATAGTCTAACGGTTTTCTTTTGTACCCATGCAGCAAGGCGTTTTGCCGCCATGCCAGCGCTTAATAGGGCGGGTAAAGTACCCAAGCCAAAGGCTAACATAATCAAGGCGCCTTGGCTGGCAGAGCCAGATGCAACCGACCAAGTTAAGGTGCTATAGACGAGGCCGCAGGGGAGCCAGCCCCAAATGAATCCCGCCATGACTGCTTGGCTCGGATTCTTGATTGGAACAAGACGCTGCGCTAGCGGTTTTAAATATTGCCATAGCCATTGACCTACACGCTCAATTTGCACTATTCCAACCCAAATTTTAGCGATGTAAAGTCCTGTTGCGATCATCATCAGTCCGGCAATCATGCGCAGGACAATCAGATAAATATCCAGCTCAAATAAGTGACCAAGACCTGCCGACGATGCGCCCACTAAGCCGCCCGCTAAGGTGTAACTTAAAATACGGCCTAAATTGTAACTCAGTAAATATTTAAGCTGATGGGCCAGCTGGTTACCTATTTTAGGATGAGGGATTTGGGCGGAAAACGCGCCCACTAAACCGCCACACATACCAAAACAATGTGCCGCTCCCATCAAGCCGACGAGAAAGGCACCGGTGACATTGTACTCAATCACAAAGGCATGCCTTTTTGCTGATTTTTTATCGCTTGCTGCGCTGCGATGTCATCATGTTCTGCTGTTGACTGAATGGCAGAGGTGGGCAGATGGCCAGGTTTATCAGTATTTTCATCAAACAATATAGAAACACTTTGACGGTCAAGATCGTCAAATTGCTCAGATTTCACTGCCCAGAAAAATACCATTACCGCAATGGCGACGAAGATCATGGCAATGGGGATAAGCACATAAATAATTTCCATAATGACCTCTTACTATCTGGTTAAACGTTTTATTATGATCACACTTTTACCCGTAATAATCTCAGGCTATTACCGACCACAATCAAAGAACTCGCCGACATGCCAATCGCGGCAATATAAGGTGCCACATGACCAGTGACAGCTAAAGGCAAGATAAGGGCGTTGTAACCCAGCGCCCACGCTAAATTTTGTTTAATAATTTGCGTGGTCAGTTTAGCGACCGCGACAGCTTGGGTGAAACGGGATAGATGATCGCCCAGTAAAATCAAATCGGCACTGTTTTTGGCAATCGCACTGCCACTGCCCATGGCGACCGACAAATCAGCCCCCGCAAGTACTGGCGCATCATTGATGCCATCGCCAAACATCGCCACGCGAGTATGCTGTTGTAATTTCGTTACTAGGGCAAGTTTACCCGCGGGGGTTAATCCGCTGTGCACATATTCAATTCCCAGCTCTTTGGCCAATTGATGCACATGTCCGGAGCTATCGCCGCTGGCGATACTAATGCGGCAACCTTGTTGCTTTAATATCTCAATCGTGGCCTTACTGTCTTGACGAATATTGTCTTGGATCTCAAAACTTGCAAGCACTTCAAGCTGCTCATTGGCTGAGCGTGCTAACCAAATCTTTTGGGTTGGGTCTTGAGTATCGACACGTGCGCCAGTAAATACAGCATTACCAATTAAATAGTCAGTCCCCTCGATACGGCCTCGAACACCAAAGCCGACTTCATGGTGAACTTGCTCTGCGACCAAGGTATTATCGGCAAATAGGGCAAATGCAGCCGCAATCGGATGGCGAGAGCCCGTTTCCAGCGCCGCTGCAATGGCTAAGGCCTGCGTCTTTGTTAAATCGGCCATGCACTGCGTTTGCCCGATAGAGAGCGTACCACAGGTAAGGGTGCCAGTTTTATCAAAGACCACATGTTTAATCTGCGGCAGTTTTTCAAAGACACCGGCCTTGCGAGTAATGATGCCAAGACGCGTAAAAATGGCGGTTGCACAGGTGACGGCGGTCGGTGTCGCTAGCGCTAAGGCACAAGGACAAGTGGCGACCAGAACCGATAGCGTTACCCAAAAGGCATCCTCTGGGGAAATCTGTTGCCAAACCAAATAGGTGATCGTCGCGATTGTTAGAATCGTACCCGAGAAATAGCGGGATAATTTATCGGCTAATAGGGCTATCGCAGGTTTTGTATTGGATGCCAGCTCCTGCAGTCGAATAATTTCCGCCACGAGTTGGTCTTGCCCTAACGCGGTAACTTTAACTTTTATCGGTTGATCGACGTTGATAGTGCCAGCGTACACTTGCTGATCTTGCTGCTTTTCAATGGGCATTTGCTCACCAGTGAGCATAGCTTCATTGATGTTTGTGTGGCCTTCAATCACCACACCATCGGCCGCAACCATTTCCCCTGGTTTTACAAGGATCACATCATTGAGGCGTAACTTTTTGGCCGGAATTTCTTCTTGACCATTTTCGGTGACTAAGTGTGCAGTGAGCGGCACCAATTTATGTAAATTACTGGAGCTGACCGAGGCCTTTTGTCTTGCCTTTTGCTCGAAGTAACGCCCAAGTAACAAAAAGAAAGTAAACATGGATACGGATTCAAAATACACTTCGCCTGTGCCATTCACTGTGGCAAAACAGCTTGCGGTATAGGCACCACCAATGGCAATCGAAACAGACACATCCATATTGAGTTTGCCGCTGAGCAGGGTACGAATGGCGCTAAAATAGAAGGGTTGCGCCGAATAAAGCACCACAGGCGTTGCAAAAATCATGCTAACCCAGCGGAAATAGTCCCGATACTGCACGTCTAAATCGGTGAAGTAGCCAGTATAAAGGGCGAGGGCGAACATCATGACTTGCATAGTCGCAAAGCCAGCTAAGCCTAAACGTAGTAAAAATTTGCGACTATTGAGTTTATTGTTGAGCTCTTGTTCGTCAACTTGGTAGGGCGCGGCTTGATAGCCGATACGACTAATTTGTCCGAGAATATCGCTAAGTTTTACCTTGCGTTTATCCCAACTGATCATGGCGCGTTGGGTGGTTGAGTTGACTAGCACTTGGCTCACGCCCGCAAGTTGTTTGACTTTGTGTTCAATTAACCAAGCACAGGCGGCACAGGTGATACCATCGATGGAGAGTGATACTGATTCAACATTGTCCTCAGAATGCACAAAGTCTTGCTGCACTTCGGGCAAGTCATAGGCGCTAAATTGCGTTAATGCTTCGGGGACCAGGGCATTCTGTTTATTGCCAGGCTCAGTGCGGAACTTGTAATAACTGAGTAATCCCGCATCGACAATCGCTTGAGAAACCGCCTGACAGCCAGGGCAACACATAAGTTCATCACGGTCATTAATGCGAGTTACAAACTGCTGGCCCGTCAGAACGGGCTCTTGGCAGTGAAAACAACTTGGATACGTCATAGCGCTACTTATTTAACCACAATCAATTCAGCCAAAGTTGGACGTGATCTTTTAATTCAACGCGTTGGTGAATTCGCCATTTACCGTCGTAACTTTCGAGGCGTACTTCCCAAGGGCCAGTTAGGGTAGTAGGGATGCTAATGCGATACACATTGCTGGCATCGGCCGTCGCAGTGAGTTTCATATCTCTGTCGGCAATGGTTGGATGATAGAACTCGACTTTCAAGGCGGCTTGATATGCAGGTCCCCCTTGCTGCGTCAGTAAAATCTCATTATTGGCTTGATCGAGTGAAAAATTCATGCCTATTTGTTTGGCATACTTCACTTTACTTAAGTCCATATTAATGGCTTTGCCATCTTTGTAGTAATCCTCGGCGACTAAAGAGTCCGAGTTCGTAAGGGCAATTTTTAGCGTGGTAAAACTTGCGACGACGGCACATAAAGGAAGAATAATTAAAAACCAAGGCCAGAACTGCTTATACCAGGCTTGTTGTTCGCTCATGTCAGATACCCATTCAAAAAATTTGCGCCATTTTACCGTTAAAAGACGGTTTTAGCACTTTAAAAAAAAGGCCTCGAAGTCTTCGAGGCCTTAGTGTTACTTATACCTAATTACTTGTTTGACAAGCTATAAACATAAGCTGTAATGACGTGAACTTTCTCTTCACCTAGAACGTCTTTCCACGCTGGCATCACACCTGCGCGACCATGTTTAATGGTCTCTTCGATCATGCCACGGCTACCGCCATATAACCAAACATCGTCAGTTAAGTTAGGAGCACCCATAAACTTGTTGCCTTTAGCGTCCATACCATGACACGCAAAACAACCTTTCATGAATGAGCCTTGACCTTGTGCAGCGAGTTTCTCGTCATGCTCACGACCAGACAATTTAACAACGTATTCAGCTAAACCAGCAATCTCGCTATCTTCGATTGGCAAACCACCTTTGGGTGGCATCATGCCATGACGACCTGCCATGATAGTGGTCTTAATCGTGGCTAATTCACCACCATATAACCAGTCACCATCGGTAAGATTAGGGAAGCCTTTGCTACCACGTGCATCAGAACCATGGCACTGAGCGCAGTTTTGCAGGAACAAACGGCCACCCACTTTCAACGCTTCTTGGTTTTTCACTAATTCTTCTAGTGGTGTTGCCAAGTAAGCCGCGAAGATTGGGCCATATTTTTCATCAGCGTGTTTTACTTCTTGATCATACTGAACATAAAGACCTTCTTTTGCTGCTAGCTCAATCGCTGCGGCAGAATCGGCTTTAATGCCATGCTCTGTACCGATACTCTGGTTAGAACTCGTCCAGCCTAATAAGCCTTTGTAGTTACCTAAACCAGGAAATAGTGCCAAATAGATCAAGCCAAACACGATAGTGATATAGAACATATAACTCCACCATTTTGGCAGTGGGTTATTGAGTTCTTCAATACCGTCGAAACTGTGACCCATGGATTCGCCTTCTTTTACGTCAGTGGTGTTCTTAGAACACACACGCAGTAATAGAAAACAACCCGCGATCACGACTAACGAGAGTACAGTAATCCAAACACTCCAGAAGCTACTCATCACTTATTCTCTCCTGAGTCCTTCGATACCTTGTTGACTTCCTCATCGGAAAACACAAGGTTAGCTGCTTCATCAAATGATTTTTGACGACGCGAGCTATATGCCCAAGCAAATATACCGACGAAGGTCAGCATCACAATGATGGTTAAAATGCCTTGTAATGTGCCGTAATCCATATATTGCCTCCTTATTTGAGTGCGTGACCCAAAGACTGAAGATATGCAATCAAGGCGTCCATTTCTGTCTTACCTGCAACAGCCTGCTGTGCGCCTGCGATTTCTTCATCGGTATAAAGATCATTACCTTTGTAACCGCCTTTATGCAGGTTACGTAGGATAGTCATCTTGTCACCCGTTAGTTTGCCGTCTAACTTGTTTTCGGCTAACCATGGGAACCCTGGCATATTCGATTGAGGAACTACAGCACGAGGATCGATTAAGTGAACTTCATGCCATTTATCGCTATAACGACCGCCAACACGTGCAAGATCAGGACCCGTACGCTTAGAACCCCATTGGAATGGATGATCCCAAACTGATTCGCCCGCGACAGAGTAGTGACCATAACGTTCAGTTTCTGCACGTAAAGGACGGATCATCTGGCTGTGACAGTTATAACAACCTTCACGAACATAGATGTCACGACCTTCAATTTGCAGGGCAGTGTATGGCTTTAAACCTTCAACTGGCTCAGTCGTATCTTTTTGAAAAATCAACGGTGTGATTTCAACGAGACTACCGAAGCTGATAGCGATAACAGTAAAAATCGCTAACAAACCGATGTTTTTTTCAACTATCTCATGATTAAATTTCATCGAGTTTGCTCCTTTAAGCCGCTGTTGGTTCAGCCAATGCTGGCAATGAATCTTTAGAGGCTTTCACAGTACGGATCACGTTATATGCCATGATCAGCATACCGGTCAGGAAGAAACAACCGCCAAGGAAACGTACAAAGTAGAAAGGATAAGAAGCTTCCAGACTTTCAACAAAGCTATAAGTCAAAGTACCGTCAGCATTCACTGCGCGCCACATCAGACCTTGCATTACACCTGAAATCCACATTGAGACGATGTAAAGCACAGTACCAATAGTCGCTAACCAGAAATGGACGTTAATTAACTTGATACTGTACATACGGCCGTGACCGAACAGTACAGGGATCAAGTGATACAGAGAACCGATTGACACCATTGCAACCCAGCCTAGCGCGCCGGAGTGAACGTGACCGATAGTCCAGTCTGTATAGTGTGATAGTGCGTTAACTGTCTTAATTGCCATCATAGGGCCTTCGAAGGTAGACATACCGTAGAAAGACAGAGAAACAACTAAGAAACGTAACACAGGGTCAGTACGCAGTTTATGCCAAGCACCAGACAAGGTCATGATACCGTTAATCATACCGCCCCAAGAAGGTGCGAATAGGATCAGTGACATCACCATACCTAAAGACTGAGTCCAGTCAGGTAACGCTGTGTAATGTAAGTGGTGAGGACCAGCCCAGATATACAGTGCGATCAGTGCCCAAAAGTGGACAATAGAAAGACGGTAAGAGTACACAGGACGACCTGCTTGCTTAGGTACGAAGTAATACATCATCCCCAAGAAGCCTGCGGTTAATAAGAAACCTACAGCGTTGTGACCATACCACCACTGCACCATAGCATCGACAGCGCCGCTATACAGAGAGTATGACTTGAACAGACTGACTGGTACTGCCATAGAGTTAACTATGTGTAGTACGGCAACGGTAATAATAAAGGCACCAAAGAACCAGTTCGCCACATAAATATGCGAAGTTGTTCGTTTGATAATAGTACCGAAGAACACGATAGCGTAGGACACCCAAACGATAGTAATTGCGATATCGATAGGCCATTCTAGTTCAGCGTATTCTTTTCCTTGGGTGAAACCCATTGGTAAAGAGATAGCTGCTGACAGAATGATGGCTTGCCATCCCCAAAACGTAAATGCGGCTAACTTAGGTGCAAATAGTCGGGTTTGACAGGTGCGTTGTACGACATAATAGGATGTTGCAAAAAGGGCTGATGTACCGAACGCGAAGATCACCGCATTGGTGTGTAATGGTCGCAAGCGACTATACGTTAACCAAGGAGTGTCAAAGTTCAGCTGAGGCCAGATTAACTGAGCCGCAATTAATACGCCGACTGACATACCAACAATACCCCACAAAACTGTGGTTAAGGCAAATTGGCGGACAATGGCGTAATTGTAATCAGCGCCTGTTGGCTGGGAATGGTTCATCATAATGCTTCCACTGCTTATTACTTTTACTTTTAGTAAAGACAAGCTTTACCTGTTATAAATGACATAAAACTCAGTCTCCCTATTAAGGTTGCTGAGTGATGTCAATGCGTTACCCTGCATATTTTTGCTCAAATATGAGGTTTCGCAATGATACTTGAGCCATATCAAAAAAGATACCAAAGAAGGGGTGTGGAAAGTTGATCTAGATCAACCTACGCCATAGAATGTTAACATATTGCATCATAAGGTTAATCTTTGTGCTAACTCGTCTGAGTCCCTATTTATTTATCGCATTATTTAGCTTCAATCTCACAGCTTGTAAGGAAGATGCAAAGCAAGTCACACTTAAAAGCAGTCTTGATCCTTCACTTTGCCAATTTTCTAAGGGGGATTGTGTTAAAAAAGTTGAGGATGTTGAGCTCACTTTTCGCTTGTCACCAGGGAGTGCTCCAAGCGAAAAGCCATTGACATTACAGTTGTTATCTTCCATGCCAATTTCTAATGTGCAAATCCGCTTAGAAGGAAGAGACATGTTTATGGGTGTTATTCCTGTAAATGTGAAGCAAACTGACAAAATGACTTATATCGGTCAGTTAGTCTACGGTTCTTGTAGTAGTGGCTACATGGTTTGGCGTGGCTTTGTTAGTTTTAGCGTTAATGGTGAAACTCAAACGGCTGTTTTTGATTTTCTCGCAGATGACAATGGTTAAAACTGCCTTGATATATCTTTGAAAGTGCTTGATATGGCTTTCTAAACATCAAGACCATCAACTGGGCATATTACAGATTAGTGATCCTTCCAGTTTTCTTTTACTTTGACAAAAATGTCTACATTTTCAATAAAGAGCTGTAATAAGTGAGGATCAAAGTGTGTTGCCGCCCTTTTACGCATTTCAGCTAAAACCTCTTCTAAAGGCCAAGCTGTTTTATAACAGCGGGCATGGGAAAGGGCATCAAACACATCTGCGATTGCCACAATCCGCGAGAAAATGTGAATTTCGTCTTGTTTTAGATTTGCAGGATAACCAGAACCATCATATTTTTCATGATGTTGCAGTGCAATAATTGATGCGGCCTTTAGTATTGGTCTCTCAGAATTTGCAAGAATTTGATGGCCAATCATAGGGTGCTGACGCATAACTTTCCATTCTTCGTCATCTAATTTGCCGGGTTTAAGTAGGACAGCATCGGGGATCGCAATTTTACCAATGTCATGCATTGGTGAGGCACGGCGCAGTAAATCGGCTTCGTATTCACTTAAACCGGCGAGTAATGCTAATTGAGAACAATACTCCGCCATACGTTTCACATGATTGGCAGCTTCTTTCGAGCGGCTTTCAACAACATCACCTAAACGTAAAATAAGCTCTGATTGTGTATCTTCCACCTCTTGATTGAGCAGCAAATTTTCAAAGGCTATGCCCACGTTGATGGCAAAAATATCAATGAGTTTCTTATCAAGATCATCAATTCTATCAATACCATCCATATAAAGTAGATTGATTAAACCGCCTTTGGTGGGAAAGTAACCGATAAAGCAATTGTCTTCATAAAGGCACCGCTGTTGGGTGAGCGCACTGCGCAGTAGACGATCAATATGTTCAGGTAGTTGCGTAATGTGGGATTTATTAGCAAATTGGCCAGTACCTGCAAGGATTTCTATATTGACAGGTTCAACATGACCACTAATCGCATCAATCGCATTACAAGTCAGCAGTAGCGTTTCTGAGTCGAGATTAAGTAGAGTGGCCACTTGTGTCAGTAGCCCATCGGCGAATTTATGCAGGGTGCGTAGTTCAAATAATCCTGAGGTGGCTTCTAGTACTCTTTCTAAGCCCTTACGGTGATTTATTTGCGTGCGCCTTGCTTGCTCGATTTCCATTATATCGCGATAAGAGCGAAGGGCTGAGTAGACGCTGGTCATCAGCTTACGGGAATCGAGTTCAGCTTTTGCTTTGTAATCATTAATATCGTAATTGACGATAACGTCTTCTTCAGGTGCTTGCCCTGGCTGGCCTGTACGTAAGATCAATCGAGTGGTTTTATTCAGTAATTCTTCACGGATCCACTTTACTAGTTCTAACCCTGCATGGTCACTTTCCATGACAACATCAATAAAGGCAATGGCGATGTCATGTTCTTGATTGAGTAATTCTTTTGCTTGTTCGGCACTATAAGCATTGATAAAGGTGAGGGCACGGCCATCAAGTTTAAAGCGGGAGAGGGCAAGCTTAGTGACGGTATGAACATCAGGTTCATCATCGACCACTAATACCTTCCAAGGAATACCAGACTCTGTTGTCTCGGTAGACTTTTTACCGGAAAAAAGAGGGTTTTTCTTTGCAAGATCAATCAGCATCCGATACCTCATTCAAGTAAAAATAATGATCACATAATCAGTGTAGTAGACACATTTCAAAGCGGTGCAAAATCTTGCATAAAATAGCGAGATGAGTGGCAATCCTTAAATTACGTTGTTGATAACGATTCTCATCTGTGTATTCTATTACTATCAAATAATGATAGGGAGGGAAAGGGCATGACTAATCGAATTAACTTATCAATTTCAGCGCATAAATTGGCACAGCTGATACATGATGGACACATCTGCGCATCTGACTTCACGTGCTTAGATAGCCAATCGAAACAGCAAGTGTGGCAGCTATGCTTGATCTGTTGCAAAAAGCGTATTACTTGTCAGCAATGTTCATTTTCAAGTTGCGCTAAAAATCTGACATATCTTGATGCCGATAAATAACATTATCGGCATTTGCGTTTAAGTATTATCATACAAGAAACTCTTATAATTCAGATGTAATATGCAACTTCCTCCAGTAATCCCGTTATTTGACTCATTTGAATTCATACAAGTTGGCAATAGTATTGTTAACCAATATATCACCCAAATTAGCATGAAAAAGGTGGTTGATGCGGGCTTAGTCATCGAGCATGCCAGTGATTGGCTATTTGAGCAAAAGCATAACGAAAACAACTATAAAGCTTATCGCAGTGAACTCACTACGTTTCTGCATTGGTGTTTTGATGTAGTTTCAATGTCTCCCATTCAAGTTACGCGCAAAGACATGAGCCGTTACGTTGATTATTGCCAAGCACCGCCGATAGCACTGATCGGTTATTTTAATGTGCCACAGTTTAAGTACGATAAACTGCATGATGAACGGGTTCCAAACTCGCAATGGCGACCATTTGTCGGCAAAAAACAACTCGGGCAAATCCAGCCTTATGTGTTAAGCGATAATGCGTTAAAAACAAAAATGGCCATTTTGTCTTCGTTTTATTCGTATCTGACAAGTGAAGAATATTGTGAGCGGAATCCTGCTCAAATCTGGCTTAATCACAGTCGATTTGCAGCAAACAGGCAATATCAGTGTCAAACTCATGAAGATGAAAATAGTCTCGCATTCACTGAATTACAGTGGTCATATATTATGGCGACCGTTACTGGGCTAGCAGAAGAATTTCCTGAGTTACATCAAAGAAGTTTATTCCTCATTACATTGATTTATTGCTGTTATTTACGCATTTCAGATGTGTCTGCACGTGCGGGTTATTCGCCGGTGATGAACCAGTTTAAACGTAATCAGCAAACGGGCATCTGGAGTTTTCATATTCCGTTGAGTAAAGGTGGTAAAAGACGCAGTGTTGCGATTTCAAAAGCCTTGCTCAATGCGTTAGTCAAATATCGTCAGTTTTTAGGATTAACGGATTATCCAGGACCAAACGAAAATCATCCTTTGTTTGTACGGCACAAAGCTGCTGGACGCGGCCGAGATGTTGGTATCCTCAATGCCAATCTAGGCATTCGTCATGTTCGCGACGAAATTCAAAAAATAATTAATCTGGCTGCAGAACGTATAGAAATCGATGGCTTTACACAAGATGCGGCGCAGATGCGCAAACTTACTGCCCACAATATTCGTCACACTGGCATTACGCACGATATCAACATCAACCGCAGACCGTTATCCCATGTACAAGCCGATGCTGGCCACGAAAGTATCGACACTACATCGCAATATTTGCACACAAGCCAAATTGAACGTCATGAAAGTGCATTCAACAAACCAATCGACCATTTGAAAGGCATAGAGTGATTAGATACAAAGATGCGCACAATGTATATTATGTTAAATATTCTCTATGCGGTTCCCATTGCAGCTCTTTTTTGTGGCTTGTCATTCCAAATGAGTTTTGTGTCATTTCGTGAGTCTGAATTTTGTTATTATATATCAAGGCTATAATTCACTCCGCCAACAGCTTTGCTCTATTATGGTGCAAAGCTGTTCATCCAGAGCGCATTAAATTTTGTGTTTGCTGCTTTTTGACAAAGTGCACCTCACACGCAGCTATGCGAACTCTTTTGAAGTATAGATGACGTGTTAGAAATGAATTTTATGAAACAATGTCCCAATCAAATCATGTCGCTCCATTAGAATTATTACTTACAATAATTCATAGGTTTACCAAGCTTAATTGAAATTGGTTCGTAGCTATATTTCCACGGCTTAATCTTACCGGTTAATTTGTTGTAATGTTGATGACGTGATTTATCAACATCGGAGTCGCTCGAACACATCACCAATTTCACCTGACTGTATCTTAAACAATTTAATCGTCGCTACGTGAATGCTTTGGTATATTGGACTCGCAAACTAGCCAGAAACACCTAGCAACGCGCTTATGCTTGTCCCAAAAGTCACAATAAAATACTAAGATGTTGCCGATTTTGAGCCGCCATGGACATAAATATGGCATTTTCAGGAGTTTTTATAGATATCGAGTGAAGCGCCCTAACCTTCTTTTGGACAAAAATCATTATGTGTACTACCTCATATATGAACTGACAGCGTTGATTAAATAGCTAGACTTAATCGGACAATCTCAACTCGACCCCACCCAGCTTATTTCTGGACATTTTCAAGTTAGACTTTTAGCTCGAATTAGTGAATTTAGAATTAAAATTTCTATGGATAACGCCTGCTTAAGCGGCTTAACCTTCATAACTTCTGAGTAGCTTAATGTTGAACAGTTACGGTTAGTTATTAATACGAATGACTTTTAAATGGGATTGATATCCATAACACTGCCCCTGATAGCGTGTTCTGGTCTAATCCCATCGGACACTTAACTTTGAGACAGTATGGTCAATAAATTAAGAGGTCCATATGAGTCAGAACAAATCACATAAGAGTTATCCGCAGGCATTTAAGGATGAAACCGTCTTGATGGTGCTGGAGCAAGGTTATAGTGTTGCCGATGCGACAAAGCCTCTTGGAGTTAGCACTAGTCTGCTTTACAACTGGAAGGAAAAACACGAAGCCTTGCAGCAAGGCCTTACCTTAGAATAGTCTGAACGTAATGAGTTGAAGTAATTTCGTAGATAAAACAAATTATTACGCATGGATAAAGAAATTATAAAAATACCCAAGGGGCACACCGAGGCCAGCGCCTTCTTTGCGAGAGAAATGAAGTAAAATTTAGTTTCATCAAACAGCAATCTAACCTGCTTCCCATAACACTGATATCCATCGATTCACACTGATTCTACTGACCAGCATACTTGCGAGAGCGGTACGAGAATGACCTTCGCTGAAATGGAGTAAGCACTAAATAGTGCCTACGTTTGCGTGCACTTTTCTCCGATTTACTAAGGCTGCGATGTTCGGATTATTCATATTTTTATGATTAAAAAGCGAATATCAATTAGGCCACATAATTAATGCAAATTATATTGCTGGCGGTGGCTTTATACCTGGGCTGAAAAACAAAAAATGAGTATCGTGCTTAGCGTAATTTTATTGAACATTCATCATATAGGTCATCCTCTGGAGCTGATTTTGATTAGTATTGGTTCTTGTACAGAACTTGATGATTGTGCTTTTTGGGCTTCTTCGATGCGTAAGTCAATAGTGGCAACTAACTTGGAAAACGCCGCCATCGAAGAAGCTCACGAGTTAGTCACCGTGGCGGACGATGGCGTGACGAGGCGGGTGTGTCACTCCCAAATCGAGGTGTTCTATGTGGAACTTGCGAACGTTCTTTCGCGGCGGTTGGCTCAGCCAAATCCGCAAGGATCGGGCAATCCGGGCGGCCATCGCCATGGCAATTTTCGGCTAGCTGCTCGAGCGTTTGCACCATAGCTTGTAGTTCAACGATCTTCGCCTTCAGTCCGTCGGCATGGGAGAGCGCCAACGCCTTAACGTCGGCGCTCGCGCGATCTCGATTGCACCACAAGAGCAGGAGCTCCGAGATTTGTTCGACAGAAAAGCCAAGGTCGCGTGCGCGACGGATGAAGCGAAAGCTTTGCGCGTCTGCCGAGCTGTAATTTCGGTAGCCAGCATCAGAACGATTCGCTTTGGGTATCAAGCCAATCTGTTCGTAGTAGCGAATCATCTTCGCCGAGATGCCGGACAACTTGGCTGCTTGACCAATATTCATCATTCTCTCCTTCTAGTAAATTAACCTGAGATCGGTTTAACAAGCCATAACTGTAATAGCATTAAACTCTGCGTTAGTGAGGTTCAGTTGTGGCTTATTGTCTTTCAATTGATAGGCGATGAGTCCGGCAATCATATTTAGCATAAAACCATGCACGCTGCGGTGTCTAGAGTGTTCTATTTGAGAGATATTTTTTAACTGGTCGTTGATGGTTTCTATGATGAAACGTCTCGACAGCATCGCTCTATCCCACAACAACATTGCCTT
>NZ_JAKKSJ010000056.1:0-26557 GCF_025653365.1 Shewanella sp. SW32
CGAACCGCTGGTGTTCGGGTTGTCATGCCAATGGCATTGCCCGGTAGCTACGTTCGGAATCGATAACCGCTGAAAGCATCTAAGCGGGAAGCGAGCCCTAAGATGAGTCATCCCTAGGAATTTAATTCCTCTAAAGAGCCGTTCGAGACTAGGACGTTGATAGGCATGGTGTGTAAGCGTTGTGAGGCGTTGAGCTAACATGTACTAATGACTCGAGAGGCTTAACCATACAACCCAGATGGGTTTTACGGACCTTAGACAGAATACAGATACTTGATAAAGTTTGAACTCAAACAAAGCAAATCAGCTTTCCGAATTATTATTAACGTGRKCCAGAGATGGACACGGTAATAAACAGAATTTGCTTGGTGACAATAGCCTTGTGGAACCACCTGATCCCATCCCGAACTCAGAAGTGAAACGCAAACGCGCCGATGGTAGTGTGGGGTCTCCCCATGTGAGAGTAGGTCATCGCCAAGCGCCTAATTTAGGTTAACGTGTAGACGTTAAGCTAAAGGAGCGGTAGTTCAGTTGGTTAGAATACCGGCCTGTCACGCCGGGGGTCGCGGGTTCGAGTCCCGTCCGCTCCGCCAACATTAAGAGATAAGCCTCATCGAAAGATGAGGCTTTTTTCGTTATGGCGTGGGCTCGAAGCACATGGTTATCCTCATACTCGGGCATCATGTAGATGAAATCCTTACCAGAATATGAATTTTTTGTTTTAAAGCTAAACCTATTCTATTAATTAGCAAAGTTTATCCATTCCCGAAAGCACAACTGAGTCATCTTCTGTGGCTCCTCAAGACATTAATGCTATCAAGCATTACATAACAATATCGCCATACCTATTGAAACAACGATTTGCCAATGTGTGCTGCCTCGGCCATGACTACATCTGCTCTATCGGATTCAATTTGATTCAAACGGTTGCTGTCTGATGGCACTAGGACGTGTTCCTGTAGTCGCCCAAAGCCATGCTACTTCATTTTCAAAACGATTGAGGGAAAGGATAGATAAGCGCACAGATGCAGCAAGGTGCGCTTAGGAAGGGGGGCTACTGGTTGTGCTCAGAATGTTTGCGATGGAGAACTTCAAGTAGTTCATCTTCGAGTTCGAAGCGTGTTTCCATGTTATGGGCGAGCTCAGATAGGTCTTTATCGAGTTGATATAATACGAAATCGTCTTGTGTTTCCGCATATTTATCGTTGAAATCTAATGCTGCATTCGTGGTTGGCGTGATTTTGGGCAATACTTGTTGCGCGAGCGTTTTGCTTGATTCGCCATATTCACTGCAGGCATTAACGACTTTATCATAGACCTCGAAATGTCCTTCGGAGACATAGTCAACTAATAAGTCACAGAAAGATTTAACATGTTCGAACGAGGGAAGTGATTTTTCTGATTTACTGTAAGGAGGAAGCCCAGCAATTTGGCAGTAATGCACTAACAGTTTTCGACGGTTTTTTAGCCATTGATCAATAAGCTTATTTGAACCGCCCCACTTCTGTTCTGCTTTTTCGAGTTCTCTCAGCATGATGCATTCCATTTAAGTGCCAGCACATAACTCTAATGTAGGGACAAGTTGCTAATCGATCAACTCTTTTCATGCGAATTTGCGAGAATGACGAAATGGACAAACCAGCTGTTTCGTATCGAAAAATGCAAATAAAAAGCCCAACGATAGAAATCTATCGTTGGGCGAGTAAAGTTTATAGCAGGCTCGATGCGACGAGCTTCTTGATTGTTCTTGCTAGCGCAGACTTTTTATACCAAAGGCGGGGAACCGGCGCAACTTTTTTCTGTCTGAGTGTGACTTCGTTACGAATAAATGAGCAGTATGTTAGCTGGCTAACATTTTCCGGTTTATGCGGTCAAATCGACGCCAATGATGGGGAATAGCTCACATAAATTTGCACATAAAGGTTACATTATTCGCGTAAATGCTAAACTACCGACCCAGCGGATCTCAATAAGACTAGGAACCAAGCCCAATGGCAGAATTAAAGAATGATCGTTATTTACGCGCCCTACTAAAAGAGCCTGTCGATGTGACCCCTGTGTGGATGATGCGTCAAGCTGGCCGTTATCTTCCTGAATATAAAGCCACTCGCGCTCAAGCGGGTGACTTCATGTCTTTGTGTAAAAATCATGAGCTTGCCTGTGAAGTCACGCTGCAACCTTTACGTCGTTATGATCTCGATGCGGCGATTTTGTTTTCCGATATCCTAACAGTGCCCGATGCTATGGGTTTAGGTTTGTATTTTGAGGCGGGTGAAGGCCCACGTTTCGAACGCCCAACAGACACTATCGATGCGATCAAAAAGCTCTCAATTCCAGATCCAGAAGATGAGCTGGGTTATGTGATGAAAGCCGTTAGCACTATTCGCCGTGAACTGAATGGTGCAGTGCCGTTAATTGGCTTTTCTGGTTCACCTTGGACCTTAGCGACTTATATGGTTGAAGGTGGTTCGAGCAAAACCTTCGAAAAAATTAAGAAGATGGCTTACGCAGAGCCAATGGCATTACACATGCTGTTAGATAAATTAGCCGATTCAGTGATCCTATACCTGAATGCTCAAGTTGCTAACGGTGCGCAATCTTTGATGATTTTTGACTCATGGGGCGGCGCGTTATCGCACTCTGCTTACCGTGAGTTCTCTTTGCGTTATATGCAGAAGATTATTGATGGTCTGACACGCTTTGCCGATGGCCGTAAAGTGCCAGTGACGCTGTTTACTAAAGGCGGTGGTTTGTGGCTAGAAGCGATGGCAGAAACTGGCTGTGATGCACTAGGTTTGGATTGGACGGTAGACATTGCCGATGCCCGTCGTCGTGTAGGCCATAAAGTGGCATTGCAAGGCAACATGGACCCATCTATGTTGTATGCGCCAATTCCACGTATCGAAGAGGAAGTTGGTCATATTTTAGCGGGTTATGGTGAAGGTACTGGCCATGTATTTAACCTAGGTCATGGTATTCATCAGCATGTCGATCCAGAACATGCGGGCGCCTTTATCAAGGCGGTTCATGCGCAATCAAAGCAATACCATAAATAATTTTTGGTTTGCGAAACAGGCCCGCTTGCGGGCCTGTTTTATATCCGACATTTGAATTTGATAGCGTTGGAGCTTCTGGCGAAGGTATCTTTATGGATTAGGTATGCGGTGGTTTCTATCGTCTGCTAGCTTAATTTTAAACAACGACTTGAATTCCCTATATTCACATACTGATTATGTGTGAATTATCTTGATAAAAAAGTAAAACTTATAATCGTTTAATTTATAAATTTTAATTTAAATCAAAGGTATAAAATTGATTTAATTGCATGAAAATGTCTACTTTAGCAACGACTAAAGCGAAGTGATGTTTAATACTATTCGCAAATGAGATATGTTGCATGGCGCAGTAAAGGATTATGCAAGGCCGTCAATCAATTTAGTCATAACAAGCCGTGGTAAGAGATGCACATTGGCAAGAAAATAATGGTATTTATTGCGGGCTTTTGTCTCCCTGCGGTGGTAATTGTCTCCTATTGTCTTGGTTATTGGTACGACCATCGCGTCGAGCTATTACGTCAAGATAGTGCTAACCGTGAGCTTGCCAATATCCAGCAGCAGTTTCAAATTGATGTCGATCGCTTAACCTTTCTCACTAATATCTATGCCTTACCTTTGTCTCAATTAGATGAAGACCAACTTAAAAAGCTTGAATCCTCGTGGCGCGATAGCTCAATGTCAGCCAATCTGAGTTGGTATATTCTACGGCAGGGTGAATTGCACCCTTTTTTTCCCAATGAACGTCCCTTTGAGAATGATAAGTTACGAGAAATCGCCAGTGCTATTGTCAGTGCCGATAAGCCCAGTGTTGCTGGCGCTTATTTGATGGGCAAGTATGCTTATGTCGTTACTTCCGTGGCTTCTGCGCCCAATGAATCTGTGCTGCTGGTACGCCAACTGACTGATAAAGACTTACTGGAATATGCTCAGGCCTTATTGGTGACTAAGGTGAGCATGAGCCATTCTCGCGAAGTTACACCAACGGTTGATGGTGTGCACAGTGACGCGATTAACATTCCAAGCCTGCTAAAAGATAAGCCTGTCTACCTGCAAGTGCTGTTTTCCGATGGTCCCTTTAGAGAGGTTAAATTTCAACTTGATTGGGTATCGCTCGGATTTATTCTCTTTGGTGTGTTTATTGTTGGTCTTGGTTATATTTGGCTGCGTTCGGGCTTACTCAAACCCTTTAAAAATCTGATGCATCAATTGGCGCTGGTCGATCCTATGTCCAGTGTCTATCAACCCGTTACAAGCGAGGGTAATGAAGAATTAGAAGTGCTCGCCAGCCGTGTTAATAGCTTGCTGGCAAGAATTTATCAGCAAAAAGAACGCGCGAAAATCACCTTAGAATCCATTGCTGAAGCGGTGATTTTGACCGATGTCGATGCCAACGTGATTTATATGAATCCGCGGGCCGAGTTGCTTCTCGATGTTGCTAGTTGCTATGCCATAGGTCAGAGCCTTGCGAGTCTGTTAAAGGCTGGGGAGCAGTTGAATCAGGCGGTTTTTACCTGCATTCGTCTCGAAGAATCAGCGCCGCAGGTCGAGAAAATCAAGCTATTAACTGCTTCGCCTCGGATTATGGAGCGCAGTATTAGCAATCTGCGCAATCACGATAAAGAAATTGTTGGTACTGTCGTGGTATTGCGGGATATCACTCAAGAAGAGTTGCTTAAACACCAGCTACAAAAAAGGGCAAATTTCGATAGCATTACAGGGCTGCTAAACCGTCAGGCATTTGATGAGCAGTTACCCCAATTTGCCGCCTCAGCTAAAACCATCGCCGTTTGTTACCTCGATTTGGAGCAATTCAAGTTGATTAACGACAGCTGTGGCCATACTGCAGGCGATCGTATGCTTGCTATGGTGGCTAAGGCAATGCAGGCTTGTCTTGGGCCACAGGAGCTATTGGCGCGCCTTGGTGGCGATGAGTTTGGGTTAGTGATTTGTAATCGCAGTGCCTTATCTGTGGCGCAATTACTGAAGCAAATGATCGCGCAAGTCTCCATGCAAGTGTTGAACGATAAAAACTGTAATTATAAAGTTGGCCTCAGCATAGGTGTTGCTTTTGGTCGTGCGCCCTATATTGATGCGCAAGAATTATTGAAAGACGCGGACATTGCCTGCATTGCCGCTAAAGCTAAGGGGGCTAATCAAATTCATTTTTACGATGATAAAGATAAAGAGCTCACCTACCAAAGAAATGCGCCTAAGTGGGCGGTACGTATCGCGCAAGCGATTGAAGAAAACGAGTTGATCCTGTATTACCAACCGATCCGCGGACTAGGCAGTGGTCCGCAGCGACAACGAATGGAAATCCTGTTACGAATTCAAGAGCTCTGTGGCCGCATTTTGGCGCCAGCGCAGTTTATAGCCGCCGCTGAACGTTTTAAGTTGATGCCAGATATCGATAAAGAAGTCATCCGCAAAGCTTTTTTATGGTTGTCTTTGAACCCCGTGCTTTGGCCTGATCATTGTATTTCGATCAACCTTTCGGGCAATAGTTTAGGCGCCGAAGGTATGGTGGAATATATCGCCCAGCAGCAACACATTTTTGATATTCCAAGCCAATGTATTTGCTTTGAAATTACTGAAACCACCGCGATTCAAAATCGCAATCGTGGTATGGAAATGTTGAAGCAGTTACGTAAACTCGGTTTTTCATTTGCACTGGATGATTTTGGCAGTGGTTTTGCCTCTTATGGCTATCTGCGTGAGCTGCCCGTGGATTATGTCAAAATCGACGGCTGTTTTATTAAGAATCTCGCCGTGAATGCTAAAGACTACGCCATCGTTAAATCGATTCAGGATGTTTGTCGGGTTATGGGAATCGAGACTGTTGCTGAATTTGTTGAGAATCAGGATATTATTGACAGATTGTTGAGCATAGGCATTAACTATGCGCAAGGTTATGCGATAGGGCGCCCGCAACCCTTAGCTAATTATCGTGAGCAATATGAGATGAGGCTTGCACAACGCGCGTGAAGGATTGCGCTTTTAGCGTGATTATGCCAATTTAGCAAAAGGCGTAATTAACATAGCGATAACAAAGGAATGACTATGGATGGACTCACTGGCAAGGTCGTGATCATCACGGGTGCCTCAGAAGGTATTGGTCGGGCGCTCGCCGTGGCAATGGCGCGAATGGGCTGCCAACTGGTGCTCAGTGCGCGTAATGAAACACGTCTCGCCTCACTCGCTTTAGAAATCGCTAATTATGGTCCGCCTCCTTTTGTATTTGCCGCCGATGTCTCCAGCCCTGAACAGTGTGAAGCCTTAGTTGAAGCTGCAGTTGCGCATTATGGCCATCTCGATATTTTGATTAACAATGCTGGCATGACTATGTGGTCACGTTTTGATGAACTGACTCAGCTCTCGGTGCTCGAAGACATTATGCGGGTGAATTATCTTGGTCCTGCGTATTTAACCCATGCCGCGTTACCGTACTTGAAATCCAGTAAAGGCCAAGTGGTGGTGGTGGCGTCAGTCGCTGGATTAACGGGCGTTCCTACTCGCAGCGGTTATGCCGCTTCTAAACATGCTGTGATTGGTTTTTTCGATTCTTTGCGGATTGAATTAGTGGATGATAATGTGGCCGTAACTGTTATTTGCCCCGATTTTGTAGTGTCACAAATTCACAAACGTGCCCTCGATGGTGCAGGTCATCCTTTAGGTAAATCTCCGATGCAGGAAGCTAAGATACTGACGGCTGAGCAATGCGCTAATATGATGTTGCCAGTGATTGCAACTCGAGGCCGTCAACTGATTACTTCACTTCGCGGTCGTTTGGGGCGTTGGCTTAAGCTGATCGCGCCAGGCTTAATCGACAAAATTGCCCGCAGGGCGATCGCCTCCGGGCACTAATTTTTTTGCCACTACAAGCTATTTGCCACTCTTATTGAGATGCTTAATGATGGATTGTTCAGCTTCACTTTGGGTCGCTTTGTCCCCATCGATATCGATAGTCACAGTCGCGTTATGGCCCGTCATATCCTCTGCAATATGAAACCAATCTGGATGCCAGTAAAAGCTGGCTCCTTCTAGGGTTTGCCAGTTATGTACGCCTGATTTTTCACCTTGATAAATAAGATCTTTTATCGAATAACCCATATATTTACCCCATTAATTTCATGATTGTTAAAAATATAAGAAGCTAGATCGTGCACGTCATCTGAACCTAGGTATGTGCTTTACATCACATTTTTAGGTAAACATAAACCCCGCCAGAGCGAGGTTTATGAATAGCGTTAGTATCTTAGCGAGATTAAGGTTTAGCACACTTATGGTTTGGTGCACTGGGTTGGCGAACCCACGTCTTTCCACTGTGTAGTGCCATCAGTGAGTGACAGGGGCACAAAGGTTAAACCTTGGCTCATATTGGCGGGTGGCAAGTCGGTTTCTAACTCATACATGCCCATGGGGATAGCCCCTGATGTGGCATTGGCGGCAGTTTGCGAGGCCGCAAGGCTTGAGTAGTGTAGGCCTAACATATCGAAATGGCTGCGCCAATCTTTGCCTGTGAGCTGACTCAAGGACACCAACATAAAGTCGTTGCCCGGAATATCTTTCACCGTTTTGCCACCGTAGACACTATTGCCTTCAAACGGAAATTGGCTAAAGCCCAGTTTGCTACGATTCGCTTCCCAATCACTGGCGTTATTCGCATATTTACCGAAAATACGACTGTGTTGATACAGTAAGGTAAAGAGATTAAAGCCATTGTTCAGAGTGGTGCCGTCAC
This sequence comes from Shewanella sp. SW32, assembly GCF_025653365.1. NCBI lineage: Bacteria > Pseudomonadati > Pseudomonadota > Gammaproteobacteria > Alteromonadales > Shewanellaceae > Shewanella > Shewanella sp. SW32. The sequence continues at coordinate 7,798 of NZ_JAKKSJ010000056.1, forward strand.
TGAGAGTCATGCCGTGAGCCTTAAGCGCCATTTGGATGTAAAACGCCATGCGATAACCGTTATGCACAGCATAAGCATTGCTGGCCCAAGGCGCAGTGTATCTGTCTTCACCAGCATCGAGCACCTTACAATTGGCGCCAAACACTACGCGTTTACCACTGGTGTCTGTTGTACCTGCGGCATCGGACATAAACACATAAAAGAGATCCTTGTGGTTCATGTGACCATCGGTCACTGTGCCTGTATTGCCGTCGCGCAGATAATGGGTTTTCCACTTCACCACATAGGGGAAGATATTGTTGGAGTTTTCCCCTGCGCGGCTGCCATAACCTGCCCAGTTATCATGATCACTTGCCGCAGCATATTGCACATTGAGACGGTTAGTTTGCAGATTGTGGCCTAACTCATGGTTATCACCCCAACCCGTTGGGTCGATATTCCATGCTGCGTCCCAAGGGTTACCGCTACAACCTCCACCGCACTGGGCATTTTGGTCATAATTCGCGTGTTGAATGATAGTGCGGGTATGCAGACTATTATCGATACAGTCGTCGCCAAACAGTCCTTTGCAGGCCGCTAGTACATCGGCAGGTAAGGATTCACTTAAGCTCTTGCCTTGGATCTTAAGCCCCGCAAGGGTGTAAACGCTGTTGATATGGTCATCGACAATACTTTTGAGTAGCGCGTTTACATCGGGTACATCCCCGCCGATGGAGTTTAAAAAGCGGTCGCGACGCAGATGCTGCTCGGCACCATCGGTACGTAAGTCCACATGGGGTAATTCGGTATTTTGGATGCGATCGTTAAAGGCTGCTATTTCTGCAGGGTTTGAAAAATCCATAATGGTCGGATGTTTAGCCACATGCTCAGCGTTGACTTCGACACTTAACGCGCCGCCATCAGTACTCGAAGTATCACCACTGATATACAGATAAATCGGCCCGCCGTAGGGGGAAGAAAATTCAAGACTTTGTCCTTGAGCTAAGCGCAGGCGTTGCTGCGCCAACTCCAATGGACCGCGGTAGATTTTCTGCTCATAGGCACGGTTAGTATTACGTCTGTGGTAGTTGAGTTTGATCTCCACATTTGCAGCGCTGCTATCGAGACGAGTCAGTTTAATGGTTTGTCCTGGCAGCGCATACCAGCCCGTGGTCGTCCATTGGCCTGCATAGGGCACGCTAATGGTTTTACGTTCAGTGACAGTCGCAGGATAAGCGTAGTGCGCATTGCTGCCCTTGCTGAGGTTGGCTCTGTCGATAACATATTCACCTAAATCTGGCTGGGCTAAGTTATGGGTACGGGCATAGCTGACGGTCCAATCGGCAAACAGGGCCTGCTGCCACAGGGCGTATTCGCTGTAGGCTATGGGGTAGTCAATCTCGCTGCGATACTTATCGGCGAGCAGCAGTCCGGCCTTCATCAAGGAGAAGTCTGCTTTGGTAAACACATCGATAGCATGGGTATCTAAGGTTTCAGCATTGGCTCGATACCAATCGGCACCCGCCTTGAATGAGTCAACAAAGGCGGCAGCATTACAGCTCAAGTAATTACCGCCGCAGTCGTTGAGCACTGAGGTGTCGAAGCGGCCTTCGTTAAGCTTACCGAGCAAATTATTCACTTTGGCCAGGGCGGTGTCTTCGACCAAAATGTCGGTCACACTGAGGTTATTGGTATTGAGTTTTGACCAGTAATTGCCAGAGGTAGAAAGCCCCATCTCAAGGTAAAGTGGCGACAGTATTGGGCTTTCATTACGCCAGTAGTTAGAGAGCAACAAGGGAATTCCAGCCGCTTTGGCCTGAGCGATCGCGGCTTTTATGCCTGTAAAACCGAGTGACTGACGGTCTATGTCACTAATGATAATCAGATCCGGTTTCAGTGTGTTGATACAGTTGCTTAACTCGCTGTAGTCACAGGTATTTGCTGTATTAATGCTATGGGCTGCGGGGTAGTTGTTTGTCAGCCAAGTGCGGATCCCTTCATTATGGGGAAAGTACCAACTGTCAGCCTTGCTCGGCATTTGGGCGGTCACTATGCTGAGGCCGTCGGTTTTATCGGCGCCTTTGGTCAGCCAGCCTAAAAGGTTTTTCAATAAAGTATCAGTTTGCGCCGAAGTGTTGACAGAAAATAGATTTCCTCCCATGGCCGCATATCTTTGCCCCTGTTGCTCGCCCGCCATCACTAACCCACGAACGGCGCTTGCCCCACTGCCATCGACATTTGATGGCAAGACAGTAAAAGTGTTCTCCGGCATAAAGCTCGAAAAGGTAATTGAGTCATGGGTTGGATGCCAAGAGATGCTGCTACCGACACCTTGATATAGCTGATTTATCTGGGCTTTACGTTTGATGTCGATATTAGCGAGTTCGGTGATGCTGAAATCAATTAACTCACTCGCACTGGCAAGCCTGTGGTCTTGGTGTTTAATGGCATTTTCGGCATTACTGATAAATGTCGGCGTGATAGTGCAATCGGCCGTCATGGCCGTAGTGGTGTAAGTCAGCACATTGAGCGTGCCACCACAGCCAGTAATGCCCTCAAGCGTAAAGCCGGTATCGGCAGTAATGCTAAAAATAGCGCTTTTGCCAGACTCCACTTTTTGGCTGCTTGGACTCAGTGCGCCACCTATTACCGATAGGCTGCTGGCGGTGTATTGTACCAGCGCGGGAGGTTGGACTGGCGGCTGAGTGGGTGGTGTTGTCGTGCCAGCATCTTCTGAGCCGCCACCGCATCCGCTAAGCAGTATGGCAATGGAGGCATAAAGTAGTCTAATCCTCATGGGGAGTCCTTGATCTTTGTGTATTTAACATTTGGTTGACATTGTATCTTGTTGCTCCTGTTTTCAATAGAATTAATTATATAATTTTATTGAAAATCATGACGTTATATTTGACGCTTGTCAAAAAACAGGCACAAAAAAACCGGCTTCTTGCCGGTTTTTTAATAGAGATATTAATTAATCTTACTGTTCACGTGCGATTGCGCGATAACCAATATCGGTACGGAAATACACATCATCCCAGTGGATTTCATCAACCAATTTATAGGCGGCTTTTTGCGCTTCGGTGACTGTGTTACCCAGTGCCGTCGCACACAATACGCGACCGCCGTTGGTAACGACGTGGCCGTTTTTCATCTCAGTGCCCGCATGGAAAACTTTACCGTCGTTATCGCCAAGGCTGAGACCGTCAATCACATCAAACTTGCGATACTCATCTGGGTAACCGCCAGCAGCCAATACCACACCCACGGCTGCGCGCTCGTCGTATTCGGCGGTCACTTTATCGAGTTCGCCACGGGTGGCGGCTAAACAAAGTTCCACTAAGTCAGACTTTAACCGCATCATAATCGGCTGGGTTTCTGGATCGCCAAAGCGGCAGTTGTACTCGAGTACTTTGGCACTGCCATCGGGGGCAATCATTAGACCTGCATAGAGGAAGCCTGTATAGATATTGCCTTCTGCCGCCATACCATCCACGGTTGGGCGAATGACGTTTGCCACAGTCCAATCGTGTACCGCTTGAGTCACCACAGGTGCTGGCGAGTAAGCGCCCATGCCGCCAGTATTTGGACCATAGTCGCCGTTATCACGGGCTTTATGGTCTTGGCTGGTCGCCATTGGTAGAATATTCTTGCCATCGACCATCACGATAAAGCTGGCTTCTTCGCCCTTGAGAAACTCTTCAATCACTACGCGCGAACCAGCTTCGCCAAACTTGTTACCGGCGAGCATGTCATCAATTGCGGCATCGGCTTCAGCTTGGTCTTGCGCGATAATCACGCCTTTACCTGCGGCTAAACCGTCGGCTTTGATAACCACTGGATAACCCGTTGTGGCCGTTAATTCACGCACGAAAGCTTTGGCATCGCTGATTTCAGTGCAGTTTTTATAACCCGCCGTTGGAATATTGTGGCGGGCTAAAAAGTCCTTAGTGAAGGCTTTTGAACCTTCGAGCTGAGCTGCCGCCTTAGTTGGGCCAAAAATCGGTAAACCTGCGGCGTTGAATGCATCAACTACGCCCATCACTAATGGCGCTTCTGGGCCGACTATGGTCAGTTCAATCTTATTGGTTTTCGCAAAATCGAGCAGAGCAGGGATGTCGGTGGCGCTGATCGCCAGATTTTCAACATTAGGTTCTAGGGCTGTGCCCGCATTACCGGGTGCTACATAAACGGTATCAACTTGAGCCGATTGAGCGGCTTTCCAAGCTAGGGCATGTTCGCGGCCGCCGCCACCAATGATTAACACTTTCATGGTTAAAACTCCCACACATCGCAAAGGAAAAGGCCCTAATCGCTAGGGCCAAGTTTGATTTAAGTTGTTATCAATGACGGAAGTGGCGCATGCCTGTCATCACCATGGCCATGCCGTGTTCGTCTGCTGCTGCGATGATTTCAGCATCGCGCATTGAGCCGCCGGGTTGGATGATGCAGCTAATGCCCGCAGCCGCTGCGGCATCGATACCGTCACGGAAGGGGAAGAAAGCATCGGATGCCATCACAGAGTTCACCACTTCTAAGCTTTCATCTGCGGCCTTGATGCCGGCGATTTTAGCGCTGTAAACGCGGCTCATTTGGCCAGCGCCGACACCGATAGTCATACCGTCTTTGGCATAAACAATGGCGTTAGATTTAACGAATTTCGCCACTTTCCAGCAGAACATTAAGTCTTTCAGTTCGCTTGCAGTCGGTTGACGTTTAGAAACCACTTTGATGTCTTCTAAACCGACCATGCCTTGGTCACGATCTTGCACTAACAAGCCGCCGTTAACGCGTTTGTAGTCTAAGGTTTGGGTCTTAGTGCTCCACTGACCACATTCCAATAAACGCACGTTGGTCTTCTTGGCAACCACATCGCGCGCCGCTTGGCTAACGCTTGGGGCGATAATCACTTCAACGAATTGACGCTCAACGATCGCACTCGCCGTCGCAGCATCTAATTCGCCGTTGAAGGCGATAATGCCACCGAAGGCTGAGGTTGGGTCAGTTTGATAAGCGCGGTTATAGGCATCGAGTAAGTCTTTACCTAAGGCCACACCACAGGGGTTAGCGTGTTTAACGATAACACAGGCGGGTTCCAAGAATTCTTTTACGCACTCAAGGGCGGCATCGGTATCGGCAATATTGTTGTAAGACAAGGCTTTGCCTTGCAACTGAATCGCGGTAGCCACAGAAGCTTCATCAATTTTAGTGTCAACATAGAAAGCCGCTGCTTGATGGCTGTTTTCGCCATAGCGTAAGTCTTGTTTCTTCACTAATTGGGTGTTGAACGTGCGTGGGAACTTAGAATCAGCAAAGCATTCGTCCGTGCTGTGTGCAGGAACCATAGTACCGAAGTAGTTGGCGATCATGCCATCGTAACCCGCAGTGTGCTCAAAGGCTGCAATCGCTAAGTCGAAACGCGTCGCATGGGTCGTGCTGCCATTGTTAGCCGTCATTTCTGCCAGTACGCGTGAGTAATCAGCGGCATTAACGACTATGGTAACGTCTTTGTGGTTTTTTGCCGCTGCGCGCACCATAGTTGGGCCACCAATATCGATATTTTCGATAGCGTCTTCTAAGGTACAACTGGCTTTAGCCACAGTTTCAGCGAAGGGATAAAGGTTAACCGCAACTAGATCGATGGCATTGATATTGTTATCGGCCATCACGCTTTCATCAAGACCGCGGCGCGCTAAAATGCCGCCGTGCACTTTAGGGTGCAGCGTCTTAACGCGACCGTCCATGATCTCAGGGTGTCCTGTGTAATCAGATACTTCGATAACAGGCACGCCGTTATCCGCTAACAAGCGAGCGGTGCCGCCAGTTGATAACAATTCTACACCTTGGGTGTGAAGTGCTTTGGCGAACTCGAGAATTCCGGTTTTATCTGAAACGCTTAACAGCGCGCGACGAATGGGTCTGGCATTATTTGCAGCAGTCATTTGGGTACAGGGTCCAGTTATTTTAGTTTCAAGGATCTTTCGGAAAACAGAACAGCCTTAACGCTGTACTGCTTTCCAAAAGTCCCTTGGTCCTATTTTTACTTTATTAGCTAACTTTTTATCCCTTCGTCACAGCGCGCGTATTCTAGCGTAAAACTCGATTTACGGGTGTTTTTTCTGCGTGATTTCACAATATTCATATCAGAACAAAGCGGCATTGCCGTGTTGGCTTTCAGTAAAGTTAAAATTACCTCTTGACCTTGGAGTAGGCTCCAAGGTTTATACTTGCATTATTGAGTTGTATGCTGGAAATGATCCCTGAGTTGTGGGCTATTTCGTAAAGGATGAAGACATGTATCGTATTGGTGAATTGGCGGATTTATGTGAGGTGAAAGCCGACACGTTAAGATTCTACGAGAAGCACGGTCTACTCGCGCCTTCGAGCCGTACTGAGTCTGGCTATCGAGTATATACCGAGGCCGATGCTGCGCGATTACGCTTTATTTTACGGGCGAAAGCTGTGGGTTTTACCCTCAATGAAATCAGTGAATTGCTGTCGATTGAACTCGATAAATCTAACCGAGTCTGTGCCGATGTAAAAGGCATGGTTGATTGTAAATTGGCTCAAGTACAGGCAAAAATTGCTGAGCTGAATCATTTTCAAGCGAGTTTACAAAGCTTGTCTGATGCCTGTTGTGGTGGGCCACGTAGCGCCGAACATTGCTCTATTTTAGAGGCGTTGGAGTCCAGCACTGAGCGGGTACGCGTTGAGCATCACTCTCATAATGTAAATCAGTACCAAGCGCACCAGAATCATCACGGCAAAGCCATTTATGAAGAGTCAGGGAATTAATTATGTTACTGAAGAATTTTATTGATCTGTTTTTAGACTCGGCGCCTTGGTTATTACTGGGCCTGATTTTAGCTGGGCTATTAAAAGTATTCGTGCCAATGGCGTGGATGCAAAAGCAGCTCGGTGGTCACGGTTTTAAAACCGTAGTGAAAGCGGCGCTGCTTGGCGCACCTTTACCTTTGTGTTCTTGTGGCGTTATTCCCGCAGCAGTTGGGCTGCGCCGTTCTGGTGCCTCTAAAGCAGCAACGACTTCCTTTTTAGTGTCGACGCCAGAAACGGGCGTCGATTCCATCGCGGTTTCTTATGTGTTACTCGGCCCCTTTATGGCGATCGTCAGACCGATAGCAGCGATTACCAGTGCGATTGTGGCGGGCTTACTCGTTGGCCGTGATGATGACGATGGCAAGTCAGTGGTTAAGGTAGAAACTCAATCAGATAAGCCATTAGAGGGTGAGGCGTCTTGCTGCGCCTCAAAATCAGTGGCTCAGCCAGAGATGGTAAAAGCCGAAGCGGTTAAAAGCTGCTGCTCATCGACTACGCCTGCGATAACGCCCGTAAAGTCTTCCTGCTGTGGTAATGACAGTGTTGATGCACCTGCAGCCGAGCCAAAGCCGAAGATCAAAATGACGCCTATGGCGGCGCCGAGCTTAATGGCGGGTCCTTCAAGTGTTATGGCTGTTGGCGGTCAAACCATGGGATCTGCTCAAACTATGGGTTCTGTGGTCAAGGTTAACGCTGCTAAAGCAGAAAGCGTGGGGTCATGTTGTGGCAGTCAAACCACAGAGCCTGAAAAAATAGTGGTGGTGAAAAAAGGCGCTTGCTGTGGTGGCAGTGCTAAGGATGCTGAGCAGGTTAGTGCTAACACTGCAGGCGATAGCTGCTGTGCGTCTACTCAAGATATGGCGACTGAGTTTAAGTCGCAATCGGTACTCAGTCGTATCGGAATTGGCCTTAAATATGCGGCAACGGATTTAGTGCGTGATACTACGCTGTGGCTGCTGGTGGGCTTATTTTTCGCAGCTCTGGTACAAACCTATGTGCCGGCTGACTTTTTAGCTAAATGGGGCGATGGCATTCTGGCTATGCTAGTGATGGTGCTCGTTTCTGTGCCTATGTATATTTGCGCGACCGCATCGACACCGATTGCCGCTGGATTATTACTGGCGGGAGTGTCACCGGGTGCTGTACTCGTGTTTATGATGGCAGGTCCGGCAACCAATATCGCGACTTTAGGCATAGTGGCTAAAGAGCTAGGTAAACGTGCGCTGTGGGGCTATCTTGGCGGTGTGATTGGCGTGGCCTTAGTGGCCGGTATGTTGGTCAATTATCTGGTTAATACCTTTGGTTTTGTGGTGATGCCACAAATTGGTGAAGAGCACCAAATGTTACCTCAATGGTTAGTGGCAACCTCTGGCATAGTGCTGGCGTTACTCATGGCAAAAGTGGTTTTTGAGAAGATCCCAAGAAGCTGGGTTCGCCGCAACGATTGCTGTTCTTAGTCGATTCATATTCCGCTAAGCAGTATCAAACACATAAACATCCCAGTGTTGTTGCTAACACTGGGATTTTTTATGGGATTGATTTGCAAACCTATCAGTATTTGTTTGCTTTTTTAACGTCGATAAACGTAGGCGGCCTGTCGGCTTCAGCCTTGTTAATTGATTAGGATGGGAAGGAGCTAATCTCCGCCAAGGTTAAGTTGCGCCATTTCCCTACATCGATATCTAAGGCCACTGCGCCAATTTGCGCCCTGTGTAGGGCAACCACTTTATTGCCCACGGCGGCAAACATCCTTTTGACTTGATGAAACTTGCCTTCGGTGAGCGTGAGTAGCACGGTTTTTTCATCCACTTGCTGCAGTGTTGCTGGCAGAGTGAGGGCGGTTTCGCCCTGTAGATTTAGCCCTGCGGCAAACTTTGCGGCTATGGCTGCAGTCGCTTCGCTGTTGAGTGGATCTCGCAGTTGGACACGATAGATTTTTTCGCACTGATATTGAGGCGAGATAATATTAAACGACCAGCGGCCATCGTCAGTCAGTAGCACTAAGCCTGTGGTATCAGCATCTAGGCGGCCAACGATGTGCAGGTCAAATGCACGATCGATATCGAGCAGATGAAATAGCGAAGGGTAGGCTCCATCCACATTTGAGCATAAGGTATTAGCAGGTTTGTGCAACATGATATAGCGAGATGGGCGTGGCGCTAGCGGCTTTCCATTAAGGCTGACAGTATTATTTTCATGCACTTGCATTGCGCAGTCTGTCACGATAGCGCCATTGACTGTGATTGAGCCGCTAAGAATGGCGACTCTTGCGGCTTTGCGATCAAGAACTGTGCTTTTACAGAGGAATTTATCGAGGCGCATAGTGAAATCTCAGGAAAAACAATCAGCACAGGTGTTTCAGTAAGCTGCATTATCGCGACTTAGGGAGGATAAGCAACTGCCCTGTCTGAATGTTAAAACTAAGCGTACTGATTTTTAACGTTATGACCTTTGTGGATCATTTTGCTGTCCGTTTTGTATTGATTTGACCGCAGATGTTTTCTATTTGAGCCACTCGATGAGCATGTCGTTCATTAAGTGGCTGATTATTGAGTCGCAGTGCAATGTATTTTATGGGGCTTGTTAAGGCGAGGAAAAACTTGGCTTAGTGTTAATAAGTAATTGAGCAAAAATGTAAATAATGCTCAGAATACAGCATATGCCTAAATACATGAGTAAGCCGAACTCCGTTTGGCCAAAACTGCTGGCCACTAATGGGCCTATCACTGACCCCACCGAATAGCTCAGCAGCATCACTTGAGTCGCTGAAACAATTTGGCTAGCAGGCAAGTCGTCACAAGCTAAGCTGATTGCAATCGGGTAAAGGGCAAAAGCGCTGGCGCCAAGCAATAGAAATCCAATAATCAGCGTCATATTTGAATGCTGAGTGAGCAGCAATAATGCTGCGACACCCAGTAGGCAAAAGCTTACTATCAAGCCACTTTTATTAACTCGAGGAGATAAATAACTGACTAAAGGTTGTACTAGTATGCCACCCACTATGATGAGGGCCATAAATTGTCCTGTTTGCTGATCAAGCCCCATATCCAGTGCCACATAGATGGGAAGTAAACCATAGATAGGGCCAAGCAATAATCCAGAGACTAAACATCCCATAATGGCAGGCTGACTTAGGTTTTTTAGCGCAGACAATGACATTGATTGTTGTTCGCTTACCTGAGGTTGACCGCGTTTTACCAGTAGCGCGGGTAAACTTGCCGCGGCTAATAATCCCATGATCACTAGGTAAGGTAGATTGCCCTTTGTACCTAAATAATCAATGGCTAATTGTCCTAAGGCAGTGCCTCCATAAAGCGCTGTCATATAAAGTCCAAGCCGCTTAGCGCGTTGCTTTTGGGTATCGGCCATTAATAGCCATGATTCAACCACCACAAAAATCCCTGCAACCGCAAATCCCGCTATAAGTCGAGAGGCTAACCAGACTCCACTTTTGGGGATTAATATCATAGCGACAACGCTGCAAAGAAGGATATTCAAAAAAAGGATAAAGGCTTTACTGTGGCCGATACGGGCAACAATGGGAGCAATACAAGGCGCCCCCAGTAATAAACCTAAATAAAAAATACTGGCCAGTAATGGAGCAAGTGAGGTGCTGAGTTCGAAAAAAGTGAGCGACAGTGGGATTAAGCTCATCAAGTAGCCTGATGCCAAAGCAAACAAACTTAACCCTGCTACGGGGACGAAAAGGCTGGGCTTTTGAGCCGACTGAGTTAAGGCAATTTTTTCCACGGCGGTTCCGAAAACAGACAAATATTATACGCTAGGCGGGGTTGCGGTCGCGACTTTAGGCTGGATCGCTGACAGGGTAAAGTGAGTTAGATTGACTGTGGTGGTGAATAATATTTGTGTTTACGATTCATGTAGATATTGGGTTTTCTATGTTGCCTTGTTGCAATACGTTTGTGTTGTTCGCTTGCTGTTCACTGCGTCGCAGTTTTAGTGCACATTCAACGATATCTAGATTCGATTTAGCGCTACACATTCAATTTAGTGCCAAATTTGGGGAATAATACCTAATCCTACCAATGATCAGAAGGTATGATTAATTAGTTGATTATCACCTTGGTAGAAAGTGTGGCGTGATCTATGTCTCAGTTTTAAACATTAATAAAATTACAACGTGGGCAAGGTTTTGTTCGATCTTTGTCCGTTTGAAATTTTAAAACAAAGGTGTCGATCAGAATTTGGTGATTATTGTCGCTAATCGGCTATTTGTGCGTGCTAGCTCAGCAATAAATGTTGTTGCCAAGTGATAAAATTACAAAATAAACCGCTTTGCCAAGTGTGATCTATGCCCTAAATTTGCGTCAAAATAAAATGGTATTAAGGTTGTAACCATGTCTTTAACAGATTCAAGTACTGCTCCACCTAATAAAGCTCCCGTCAGCGAGGGGCTCGATAAGAAAAAAATGCTGATCCTAGTGGCTGATATTGTGCTGTTATTTGCACTTTATTACGGTTTACCTTTCGAACAAGGGGTGAATACTGGGCTGGCCATTTTGTTCTTTGCAGCGATTCTTTGGCTGACCGAAGCGATTCACATCAGTATCACTGCGATTCTTGTTCCTATACTCGCCGTATTCTTTGGGGTGTTTGAAACCAAAGAGGCGATGAGTAACTTTGCCAATCCCATCATTTACTTATTCTTTGGTGGTTTCGTATTGGCTGCGGCCTTGCACCATCAAAAGATTGATACCCTCATAGCGCAAAAGCTGCTGCTAGCCTCTAAGGGCAAACTCAGTATCGCCTGTTTGATGCTGTTTGGAGTAACTGCGCTGCTATCGATGTGGATCAGCAATACCGCGACCACGGCGATGATGTTGCCATTGGCACTCGGGATTTTGCAGCAGCTCGACCGCGAAAAATACCACAGCACCTATGTATTCCTTCTGCTCGGTATTGCCTATTCAGCCAACATAGGTGGTATCGGTACTTTAGTGGGTAGCCCACCGAATGCGATTGCTGCGGCTCAAGTGGGCTTAAGTTTTAGTGATTGGCTGAAGTTTGGTATTCCAACCGTTATCCTCATGCTACCTATGATGTTGATTGCCTTGTATTGGTATTTTAAGCCTGATCTTTCTGCCAAATTTGATGTGAATGTTGAAGCTCAGAAGCTGACATTTCAGGGGAAATTTACTCTGCTTATCTTCCTGACTACCGTATGTTGCTGGATTTTCAGTGTACCGTTAGCCAAGGCATTAGGTGGCATCACTCAGTTTGATACCATAGTCGCCTTAGGGGCCGTCGTTTTACTCTCGGGCTTAGGTTTGGTCGGCTGGAAGAAAATTGAATCGACCACAGATTGGGGCGTACTCATATTGTTTGGTGGCGGTTTAACACTGAGCGCAGTACTAAAAACGACTGGCACCAGCGTATTTTTAGCTCACTGGATGACAGATATTTTCGGTAGCACTCACATGTCGTTGTTCGTCTTTGCTGTGATTGCTTTTGTGGTGATGTTGACTGAATTTGCCAGTAACACCGCCAGCGCTGCACTATTAGTGCCTGTATTTGCTGCGATTGCTGAGGCATTAGGCATATCGCCTGTAATGTTATCTGTGCTGATTGGTATTGCAGCTTCTTGCGCCTTTATGCTACCGGTGGCGACACCGCCCAATGCTATCGTTTATGGTTCTGGCCATATCAAGCAATCGGAAATGGTGCGAGTGGGTATGATCATCAACTTTATCAGTATGATAGTCTTGGGTATTATCGCCCATACCTTCTGGGATATTTAACACTGATATAGTTCATGGAAACTTTGTGTTTTAACGTTGCCGCTAGAATAGTATTCGCCTTATGAAGAGCATAGGGCGGATACTGATTTTGTTTTTAGCTGAGTCGTACCGAGTTTTTGGGCTTAGTGTTTCGAAGTTTACTCTATGCTTATGTTTTGCACTTAATTTGAGGTTAAGTTGCGACTAAAAGTATTTGCGCTATAAATTGCTTGATGTTGATAACGTAGATAAAAGATTTCTTTTACGTTGATGATATCAATCTGTTCAATATCATTTTTATATAATACGGGAGTGGTATCGCCTTCAGTGACAGTAACGGCTTGTAAAATAATAGGCTTATCTGTCATGGCAAAAAACACTTCTGCTTGCTGTAAATTCTCGGAAAGATAAACATAAGCCGTCTGCGGCTCGGCAGAATTATGATCACTGCGAGTAAAGGCTATCCCTTGCTCAAATGGGCGAATGCATTGCTGAGTTTCATCGTTCCAAGTCCCTCCCTTGTCGAGACAAGTATCAATTGTGAGATGTTGTTGTAAACCCCATCCTGTCACCACTAGCAAGAGTACTGCGCCCAGTAAGAACATTGCTTTTTTCAATTTTCGTTACCTTTACAAATTAGCTCGGCTGAGCGTTTGTATCTTAGCTCAATCCTCTTATTTATAGGCATTTAACCATTGGTTTAACGCTGAGGAGGGCAAAGCTCCGGCTTGCTGGGCGAGTATGTGGCCTTGTTTAAAAATCATTAAGGTTGGAATAGATCGAATATTAAATTGAGCCGCGAGGGCTTGCTGTTCTTCAGTATTGATTTTACCGAAGCGAAATTGAGGCTCCCATGTCTTAGTTGCTGCAGAAAATATGGGCACAAAACTTTTACAGGGCCCACACCAGCTGGCCCAAAAGTCAACGACTAGGGGGAGCTCTGATTTATTGGCATGGTTGGCAAAGTTTGCGCTAGTGAGTTCAATCGGCGCAGCCGTAAAGACACTGAGCTTACATTTACCGCAAGTGGGTTGTTGGTTTAAACGCTCATCGGGAACGCGGTTTAACGTATCGCAATGGGGGCAGGCAATAATCATGGCAAAGCTCCAAAATAAAACGTTTATACGACTTATATATTGGGCTAACCGACAGTAATTTAAAGGGCGAGTGATGATGTTATCGCCCATGATGACCTTATTATTAAGGATTAAGCAGTGAACCGAGCTGCAGAAATGTTTAGATTGCGCCGACAAGCCCGCTCGTCGGTGATAAAATCCTGCGCAAAGTTGAATATCACGCCCTAAGTGCGAACAAGAAAAGAGAATGAAGATATGACTGAATTAGAAGTAATCGATCTGCAAGTGGGCGAAGGAAAAGAAGCGGTAAAAGGCGCACTGATCACTACCCAGTACCGTGGTTTTTTACAGGATGGTACCCAATTCGATTCATCCTATGATCGTGGTCAAGCGTTTCAATGTGTAATTGGTACTGGCCGTGTGATTAAAGGCTGGGATCAAGGTATTATGGGGATGAAAGTCGGTGGCAAACGTAAGTTGTTAGTCCCTGCTCACTTAGCTTATGGCGAGCGCCAAGTGGGGGCACATATCAAACCAAATTCTGATCTCACCTTTGAGATCGAATTGCTCGAAGTGCTGACTCGCGACTAAGCGTGACAGGACTGCGAGAGTCTGTGTAAGCTCGATTGAGCCAATATGATTCTGGCTCATCTTGCACTCCTCGCTATGTTGCTTCGGCATAGGGTGATTTACACTAGACTCAATTTTCCCACTTAAAGGAAAGAGATTTGTCGTGGCTTCGGATACTGCAGCAGAGTTAATTGCGCAACTTCAGGCTGAGATCGCTCAGCTAAAAAGTGAAAACGCTCATTTAGCAGCGTTGAATTATCGTGCCGAAGAAAAACTCTTTGCGGCCCTCGATGGTAATGGTTTATGTCTATGGGAACAGCATATTCCAAGCGGAAATTTAACCATATTTAACATGCGCTGGGGCGAAATGCTCGGGTTTAGTCCTGAAGAGTTTGCTGCCCATGTTGATATCTGGAAAAGTAAATTACACCCCGAAGATAAAGAATGGGTGATAAAAGCCTTTGAAGATCATGTGAATGGTCAAGCCGATTACTATCAAGCAGTTCACAGAATGCTACACAAAGATGGCAGCATAACCTGGGTGTCCGATCGTGGGCGTATTGTCGAGCGCTTAGCTGATGGAACACCACTGCGAATGATGGGCAGCCATATCGATATTACGCAAGAAAAGCGCTACGAAATAGATTTAGCCCGCTTAGCCCACAGTGATCCACTCACCAACTTAATGAATCGCCAAGCTATTACCAAAGTATTCGATGAATCTTCGCAACCAGATATTCGCGGTGCGTTATTTTTTATCGACCTTGATGGTTTTAAAGCGTTAAATGACCGTCACGGACACAAGTTTGGTGACAGCCTGTTGATGCACGTTGCGTATACTTTGGTATCTCACGCCGGTGAATTAGCGCAGATCGCACGGTTAGGTGGCGACGAGTTTGTGATATTACTGCCGTCATTTGATCGTGAATCATTAGGGGCACTCGCACAATCATTGCTCGATGTTTATCGAGATAAATTCCTGCTAGAAGGTTGTGAAGTGGAGGTAGGCCTGAGTATCGGTATTGATATATTTGGCTCTGGTGATAGTTTTGCCGAGAGTTGTGATCGCGCTGATGCCGCAATGTATCGCGTGAAACACCACGGAAAGCATGGATATTGTTTTTATCAGTCGTCGGAATAATGATCCAAGCCTGCAGATCTTAGTAATACTTCATTTAGGTTTGGTTACAGTGCCTTATTCGAACAAAAAACCACCTTTAATGGTGGTTTTTTGTTTTTAGCTTTTTAAGCTTAGTGTCATCAGCTTATGGAGTTACAAAATTAAATGGTTCATGGCAACTGACACAATAGTTTTCAGATTTTTTGTGTACATGGTGGCACTTACTGCAATCAGTTTCGGTGTCGAAGTGGCGATTTTTATGGGGATTGGTTGGTTTTACATCCGCCGTTTTTTCCGCTAATTTCTTAGTGTTGTGGCATTGTACACACTTGAGCATAGGGACTGCTTGTCGTTCTTCTGCACCATGGCAGCTTGCACATTTAAGGCCTTTCGCCATATGAGTTTGATCGAGTAAAGTACTCTCTTTAGCGAACGCGCTGCCAGCGAAAATACCCAAAATAATAGCCAATATAATTGTTAAGTTTTTCATTGTTTGATCCCATTATTCATTTCACAGGATGCCAAAATGTGAGGCATCCATTATTGATGACTATGTGTTCTATAGTTTTGCTACATATTTGCCCGCTAAATAGCCGAAGGTGTAGCAGCGACCTAAAGACAAGCCAAATACCGTTAATGGGTAGTCAACGCCACCATAGAAACCTGCTCCTAGGTTACCAACAATGAATAAACCTGGAATTTCCTTACCATCGGCATCAAGTACTTGGTGGTTGTCGTTAACGAGAATTCCTGAACATAAAGTAGAAATACGCATACGACGGTGAATACCGTAAAACGGTGGTTTGAGCACTGGTACCATTTTGCTTCTAGGTTTACCGAAGTCCTCATCTTTACCTTTTTTGCACAGCTCGTTATAACGGTTAACGCTGGCAACAAAGGTTTTTGGATCGCACTCTAACTTCACAGCCAATTCTTCTAATGTGTTAGCTGAATGGGTGTTGATCAAAGAGGGAAATACTCCTGTTTTCTCACCTGGAACTTCAGGCATGTAAACTTTAAGCTCTTCAGGAGAATAGAGGTGGCCAGGCCAATCCTTCGCTTGCGTCATATAGTCAGAATCAAATACTTGTGAGTAATGCCCCGCATTCTGCTCATCTTTCAAGTAGT
Source organism: Shewanella sp. SW32 (assembly GCF_025653365.1). NCBI lineage: Bacteria > Pseudomonadati > Pseudomonadota > Gammaproteobacteria > Alteromonadales > Shewanellaceae > Shewanella > Shewanella sp. SW32. The sequence goes on from NZ_JAKKSJ010000056.1 coordinate 24,246, forward strand.
TATTCATTAGAGACATCTCAACCTTCTCATTCACAAAGCGCTCACCTTTACGGTTTACCGCTAAGAATGGCATGTCACACATGGAAGCCGGGCCGGCATCGAAGTCGTGCAACATTTTGGTATGTCCAACTGGTTCGATAACGCCGCCAGCCCAATAGGCCATAGCAAAACCGTCACCAGTACGATCCATTTGTTTACGTTCAAAGTTTTTCAGTTCGGGGATGAAGAAGTCACACATGGCTTTGTTATTTTGATAGTCACCAGAGGACAGAATGACACCTTTCTTCGCCATGTATTTGTGGTACTTACCATCACGAGTTTGAGCAATGACGCCGATGACTTTTCCTGACTCATCCTGAATTAATTGTTGTGCAGGAGTATTAAAGAAAAACTTAACGCCTGCTTTTTCTGCTGTTTTAGCTAATGCGCGCATAGCATCACCCGTGGTGTAGGGTTTAGGGCCGCAGAAAGAAGTGATAAAATTTAAACGGTCATCAGTATCAGCAATTCCGCGAATACCGTGCTGCACTTTGGTACCTTGGTCAACAATCTGGCCACCACCTTGTTTCACTCTATCGATAACCCAAGTGACAGCTTCACCTGAATTGTAAGCCCATTGCTTAAGAAGACCGGGATGTGAACGGTGCGCGTTATCCGCCATTAAACGGCTAACTAAAGCTTCAATTGCTGATTTATCACTGTTTTTCAGGTCAATCCCTGAACCAGTGTTTCCTTGAGAGACTGGAATGGCTTGCTTTTGTAAACACGCAACGGTTGCACCACTTTCTCTGGCTGATAGAGCCGCAGGCACACCAGAAGCTCCAGCACCGACGACGACAACATCAAAGGTTTGGGTTGTTGCAATATCTTTATCAGCAATAGGTTTTGGCTTAGGTAGAAAATTGAGCGTTGCGCCGCCAATTTCGCCATATTCAGTGCCAACTTGAAGTGGTGCCGCACTCGCTGAAGCAATACCAAGACTTGCAAAGGCTAAGCCACCACTTCCCACTGCAGCTCGAGTTAGGAAACTTCTTCGAGATATACCATTTTGCAGGACGCTAGCAGTGTATTGATCGATTTCTTTCGGTTTCTGTGAATGCTCTTTACTCATTTTGATACTCCTTGGGTCCTCATTGCTAAGGTCGATATGACATCGTTAGCAACGACAATGGATCTGGCCATAACCGCATGTGATTTGTTTGCTTTAAAAACTAGAAGTGCAGTTGTGTGAAAGTGATTAAATTCTCATTCATTAACAACATACGTTTAAATGTATGACATATGACAATAAACCAAAAGAGGTATTAATTACATCTTTGCAGTGCTTCACAAAATGCTGGAGTTTTGAGCTGTTAATATGATTATTCTTTTTGAAACAAGCTAATGTAGGACTTTCTTTATTAAATAATGCAGTGAATTTTTTGAGGAAGATGTATTTCTTAAATACAGTGATCAAAATAAAATATGTGTTGTTAAGCTATTTCACTACATATATTTAGTGTTCTAGGTTTACGGGAGTTAATTATGGTAACGAGGCGTTAGAGTCATCGTTATTTACGCATCCGCTAAATAAGACACATGAAATAGCCATGGCTGGAATAATTAAGAAATTATTTTTTCCATTTTTGATCTCAATAATTAAGTCAACGCATTCACCGCAACATTTAAATGGATTGAGAATTTTGCAGTGTAAAAACCGGGTGTATCCAACAAGGCTGATACACCCATATAAGTTTTGGTGCAGGGGAGTTGTATTTGTGACTATTTACCTAAAATAAATTTATAAGTGACATATAAACGCAGATCGTCAAGATCTTCAGCTTGATCAAAATCGACCATGGCATAACGCGCCTTAAGACCTAGGCCCGATAACATGCCTGAAAATTTATAGGCGATTGAAAAGTTTGTTTCATTAAAATCTGACGCAGTCCCCTCTGGCACATCGTACTGCCCATAAAAGGCATAGGCTTCTAATCCACTCGCCCCTAATTTTTCAAAGTCATAGGCCAGCTTTAACGCGTTGACCTCTTCATTCGCTCGTGCAGATTGATATACCTGTTGAACAGGGCAAGATCACGAACATTTAACGCGCACTTTAACATAACTGATTGACCGCGATCTTCCGTTGTGATCAGATACTGGCTTTTACGCGGAGCCAGTTTATGAACATCGATATTTTTGCAGAGCACTTTTCAGAATTAGAAGACCCAAGGCAAGCATCTAAGGTCGTTTATCCCTTGTTTGACGTGGTGTTTTTAACGCTGTGTGCAGTTATCGCAGGCTGTGAGGGCTGGGAAGATATTGAAGATTTC
>NZ_JAKKSJ010000057.1:0-25545 GCF_025653365.1 Shewanella sp. SW32
AATGGCTAAGTCGCTAAACACTTGAGGGCGACCTTTCTTTGGCTGCTTGACCTTGGCTTTCCACTTAGCAATTGCATCCTCATCAATCCAGAAGGTAAGTGAACCGCGGTTGATTAAGGCTTGGTTGTATTGCTTCCAGTTGGTTGTTTTATAGCGAGGTTTTGACACGGTTGATGGGTAAGTTGATAGGCGATGCCGATCAGATCAGCGGCTACGGCTTTAGTTCAACCGATTTAGGAAACAAAGCCTTATTGCGGTCGAATAACACGAGGTCGCCTTTCGCTAACAGCGCATTAGTCGCGACTTTATTTGATGACGAAGTGCCGTTAAGTACGAAATAGGTTTTATCGGCATTAAAAACTTTGGCAGCGTATTTCTGTGCTTCCAGTGGAGCGCCTTCATGGATCAGTAAATCACCCAGTTTCACGTCGGCATTACACATATCCGCGCGGAAAATTGTTTCGCCAAAAAAGTCGAAGAATTGGCGGCCCACAGGGTGTTTACGGAAGAATTGTCCGCCTTGGTGACCAGGACAGGCAAAGGTAGAGTTACCCATTTCGACGTATTTTTTTAACGTACCGAAGAAAGGTGGCAATAGCGCTTGTTCATATTTACTTATTGCAGTCTCAACCTGTTTTCCGTAGAAGTCAGTGTTATCACCGCAGAGTTCAAATACCCCTGTAATCGATGAGCAAACATCATCAGGGAAGGTTTCTTCACAGCAAACTGAAACGAAAATGGGCAGTTTCAATCCGGTGTTTTTAATCTTTTCAACAATACCATTTCTAACATCATCAACAGAGACGACAGCCGCGCCCACATCGCAAAAATCTGTGGTTAATACATTGACAACTTCTCTGTCGATATCGAAACAAGATCTAACAGATAAGCTAGCGGCTACTTTTAATGATTTCATAGTTAATTTCCCTTTTACTTTATAAAAAATAGATACAAGTGTGCCTATACCTAATTAAAAACATTAATGGTATGAAAATTAGATATAGCTATTCCGTGCGCAGATTAAATGTGGTTATGCCAAAGTTACGAAATAAATATAAGTAGAAATATATTTATTGAGCGTATGAATAGCTTAGCCGCAGTAAAACTGCACTGATAAAAGAATGCTTTGATTAAGGTGTTAGATAATAAACCAAATGAAAACAGTACGATAAGTGTTTGCGCCTATTAGAGCAATAGCACTTTAGACCTGTTAATTGGCCTACTACCTACGCTAAGGTTAGCGGAGGAAGATAAAGGAGTGATCGAAATAGTCACGTTGACTAGGCATCATGATATGCCGTGTGCGCCTGATATGCGCCATAATTTTAGATTTCCTCTTCATATACGACTCCATTATGACTTAGAGAAAATGGTTAGGTTTTTATTACGTAATGAAGTTTATATGCGAGTTATAAATAAAATCATGACCTATGTCTTATTTTTAAATAATTAGCACGTCAATTTAACTTAATTTATCGATATTAAATGGAGTCAATCATGCTTAAGTATCTTTATCTAAATTATGAAAGTAAATATTGTCAGCATTATTTAAATAATATTATTTGCATAAAATATCTTATTTCAAATATCTAATCTTAATTTAAAGGCTGCTGTAATCATCATTCCGATTTATACCGCATTCCATATTTGAATTGTTATGCAGATATTTTCGTTACAAAATCATCTTCCTGCTTGAAAAATGCAAAAATGATAACTTTTTTATCACATTTGAGCATTTGGGGCAGAAAGTTGTCGTTTTAGGGCAGATGTTATTTTTTTGATTGACGTAAAGTGAGTCAGGTCGAACATGAATAGGAGATAGACATGAATAAAGGGTGGTTAGGGGCGAGTTTAGTGCTTGGGTTATTCGTTGGGCAGGCAAGTGCTATGACATTAACGAGCAAAGATATGAGCGAGGGCAATAAACTGACATCGCAATTAGTGTTTAATGGCTTTGGTTGCCAAGGGGAAAATACTTCACCGCAACTGACTTGGACTGAGGTGCCCACAGGAACTAAAGCATTTGCAGTGACAGCTTATGATCCTGATGCGCCAACGGGCAGCGGTTGGTGGCACTGGGCCGTATATAACTTACCCTTAGCGCAAACTTCGCTCGCACAAGGTGCGGGCTCGCATGTTGATGCACTGCCCAAAGGCGCCATTGCCTTGAAGAACGATTTTGGTACTACAAATTTTGGTGGCGCATGCCCGCCCCAAGGTCATGGCGTTCACAGGTATGAATTTACTGTGTGGGCATTACCCAGTGCTTTAGAATTGCCAAAGGATGCTAGCCCTGCCTTATTGGGCTTTATGCTCAGGGCACAAGCGCTCGGCAACGCCAAGTTGACTGCGGTATATAATCGATAATCCATTGATAATTAGGCTGGTGTCATGATCCGTATGTTTGAATATGATTCGAAGCAGGCACAATCTTTATCTCAAGTCCCTGTACATCAGCCGTCGATTATTCGGGTTATCTATGGTGAAAAGTCTCTGCTCTGGCAAGATGAATCTGTTTTAGTAGGCCAAGGGCAGTTACTGTTAATTCCTGCTGGTTCGCATATTAGCTTTGTTAATCGACCTTTTCTTGGGCGTTATCGGGCGGTGCAGTTATTACTCCCCCACGATTTACCCCAAGGCATTTTATCAAGCGCTACCGATTGGCGTGACCCTATGCCAGTCCAAAACATATCACGCGCTGTGGACTTAGCTTGGAATGCGCTATTACAGAGTTTGACCTTGTCTCTGGCCGATCCTGTTCAACTACATTATTTGGCCGCGTTACTGTTAAGTTTGCCGGATAAACGCAGTGTGAACTGGTTGTATGGACACACCCAACGCAGCGTGACTCAAGCGGCCTTGGCCTTGATGAGTGTGAGTCCTTCGGCGTCATGGCAGCAGGAGGATATTGCCGACAAGTTACACATGAGCACGGCAAGCCTTAGGCGTAAATTGGCCTTAGAAGACACTAGTTTTAGGCAGTTACTGGTAGAAGTGCGGCTTTGTCATGGTTTAGCCATGTTGCAGAATTCGAGCGAGCCAGTATTGCAAGTGGCTTTGGCCTGTGGTTATCAATCTGCGGAAAAGTTTTCCTTACGTTTTAAGCAGCAATTTGGCCTGACCCCTGCGGCTTATCGTCGTACACTGTGAAGTGGCATGGGTGTATACCCAAACAACTTTAGGGTATTGGAGAAATATGATGGCGGATGAGCAATTTACTGACAGCGGATTTTGGAACAAGATCAAACTCTTTAGCCGTCAAGCAGGTAGAGAGGTCATCGAGCGGGCACTATGGCTTTATTATGCAGCGCAACAACCCAATACGCCTAAGTGGGCTAAGTCAGTCATCTACGGCGCTTTAGCGTATTTTGTTTTGCCTTTAGATGCGATTCCCGATCTGACTCCTTTAGTTGGCTTTACCGATGATTTAGGTGCCCTTGCCGCGGCCCTGACTATGGTGACCTTATATATCGATGATGAAGTGAAATCCCTTGCAGCGGATAAACTCACACTGTGGTTTGGAGATAAGCCGAGCGAACCTAAGACTTAAACCTATTGCGAGCGCAATCGCCTAAGTGATGCAAAATTGTGCTAAAAATATGATTTCATTAGGAGTCGTTGATTTGGTTTTGACTGAGATTTTCTGGGGTAAAAATATTTTTTTGCAAATGTTTCACTATTGCTTGATTGCGCTATATGCTAGCGCTGTTTTGTAAACCCCTTGTGTTTGTTTAGGCAGATAAATGAAAAATATTATGGTAGTGATCCTATGGCTTTTAGGTGTCTCTGCCGCTACCCCCGCGTTTGCCGATGAGGCCTCTCCGGAACAACTCGCCCGTCTTTACCTCGATTTTATGGCACAGAATAGTCGCCAGAGCGAAGCTTTGTGGCCCGGTTTTCGCCTTGAAGATAAAGTACACCTCTTTAGTTATGGTGGTAATGTCTGGCTTCGACAGCCTGGTGGCGAAATAATCCAAGATAACAGTGTGTTAGAGTCTGTCAATCTGCACTCTGGTCTATCGGTGAGCTTCGGCTTTCCACAATATAATGGCCAGCCAGGCGTATTGATCCAGCTCGAAGTGCCGAACATCCAATTTACTCGCGACACTAAGCCAACGGATTTAGCTTTTTTAATCTGGGCGAGCAATGGCTTGCATGAAGCCTTCCATTTTTATGCCCAATCCGAATGGCGAGTATTAGAAGACGGTAAGCGTTATGAGGGTGAGGTCTTTCCGCTCAACTTCGATGCTCGCTATTATCGTTTACAGTTATTTGATGCCTTAATGGCGGCGCTGGCACAACCCGAACAACAGTCATTACATCTTAGCTATGCTGCTTATTGGTTGCAGCAATGGCGCCAAATTGCGCCGAATGAAGATAGAGTCGGTTACATCAATGATCTCGTTGAAGGCAGCGCTAAGTATGTGGAATTGGCCGCAGGTGCGCGTGTATTGAGTCAAAATCAAACTTTACTTGGTTATCAGCAAATACTGACAAAATATGTGTATGACTATTATCAACAGCAGAAAATGTGGGTTGGTTGGACGGCTGAGGCGGCAAATATTGGCGCTCTGGCGGGCATATTGTTGGATAGCACTCAAGACCCTTATGTATGGAAAGAGTCGGTCATGTCGGGTATGTTGCCTGTGGATTTACTACTGAACCGTGTAAAGCCAGTATCCCCGTTAGACAAGAAAGACACTAAACAAAAGAAACAGCTGCAGGAGATGCTAGCGTATTACCCCGCAACTCAAGCAAAATTGTCTCAGTTGTTGTTGAATGTGCAGGATCCAAAAGTGCCGTTATTGGTTATGCCGAGCGTGAGCGATAGCAGCAGTTTTATTGATGTGGGTGACGTACGTTCTGGCTTTTATGTGGTGCCCTATCAAGAGGAAATGACTCAAGCTTATTTAGGGATGAGCGCGCAATTTAGTAACTTGTCAGTGAGTGGCAGTCCATTACTTGATGTTCCGGTACAAAATTTTTGTGAGGGCATTGAGGCGGCAACTCTGTTACCTTTAGCATTCCCCTTTCAGCGTGAGGGTCAGTATCTGGTATTCAACGAAGCGGAAGTCCATGGAACTATTAGGGTTTCTGCGAGTGTTGTTGATGGAAGAACCCTCTACTGTGCGATGAATTAATAATGAGAAAAAATCAGCTCGAATTTACCTACATGCGTGGCATTGCGATTATTTTTATCGTGCTTGGCCACAGTATTTACAACTCTGGTGAAGGTTTCCCGCTGTTGCTGGAAAATCTATTGCGTGGTGGCACAGCGTTATTTGTGTTTATCTCGGGATACTTTTTCCATCGCATTTTTTATAAGGATTTCGACTACAGCAAGTTTATGAAGAACAAAGTACAAAACGTACTTTATCCTTTTTTAGTTGTATCATTGATTGGTCTATTTTGTTTGTGTTTGCGCTGGATATTTATGGAGCATCAGCCGCTCGATAATGTCTTGCTGAGTATTTTTTATACTGTGCGTAACGGTTATATTCTGTATCCGCACTGGTACATTCCCTTCATCATGGCGGTGTTTTTATTCTCGCCGATTTTTTTATGGTTTATCCGTTGCTCGCAGCAGATGCGTTGGACACTATTTGTACTGAGCTGTGTGGTAGCAATCCTATTGCATAGACCTATAGGTAACGTCAATTTCATCCACTCAGTCGTGTATTTTGTACCTTTCTATTTGATTGGTATTTTATATTCGCAAGATGAACATATTGTGACGCGCTTTGGCTCTATTTTCACCGCACTAGCGATGATTTTTTTAGTGGTGAGCTTAGTCGAACAAACTTACATAGTGCAGCATATTGGTAATTATCATAAGGCACCGTTTGAGTATAACGGTATCGATTGGCAGTTTATTCAGAAACTTTGTTTATGTGTATTAGTACTGAATTTCTGTGAATGGTTGTCGGGACGAAGTCGTTTGCCTTGGTTAGTCGAAGTCGCCGAGATGAGTTTTGCAATTTTCTTTATTCATCCACTCTTCGATATGCTATTTAACACGGCTGCAACCGTAATGCGTTTCCGCTTCCCACCAGGTTCTGCTGTGACTAGCGTGCTCTTTTCCGCTGGGATTTTCATTTTCATGATGGTAGGCAGTATTATGACGGCTCGCTTTATCAAAAAGCGTCTGGGTAATCGATCGCGTACTTATATCGGCTGGTAATCACTTTGGTTTATCATCACTAACACTAGGTGAAATTCAGTTTGAATTTATTTCCTAGTGTTAGGGTGTTTTCCATCTAAAAAAGTGGAGAACATAATGAATCCCAACATTACCCTACCGAGCCTCGGGCTTATCAGTTTGTCTTTTATCGCGTTGCCATCCATCGCCGCTCAAGTTGAGTCGCTATCCACCAAGACGCAGAATACGTTTTTCGCACAAATCGCGGCCCATTGTGGCCAAGCCTTTGTGGGAAAAGTGGTATCGGGTGACACGGCTGATTCGGCCTTTAGCGGCAAGTCGTTAATTATGCACGTGCGTGAATGTAGCGACACTGAGCTTAAGATCCCGTTCCATGTGGGTGATGACCACTCGCGTACTTGGGTGCTGACTAAAACGCAGCAAGGACTTAAGTTGAAGCACGACCATCGCCATCAGGATGGAAGTGAAGATGCTGTGACCATGTATGGCGGCGACACTATGAATGATGGGACAGTACAGAAACAATCATTTCCAATTGATAGGGAATCTATCGATAACTTCGTTAAGAATGGGCTAACCCAGTCGATCACGAATGTGTGGCACATGGAAATTACGCCAACAACGTTTAGCTATCAACTTACGCGCGAAAACCGCGATTTCAAAGTCGATTTTGATCTTACCCAGCCAGTAGCATTACCACCCAAACCTTGGGGACACGACTAGTGTTGTTATCAAGCTAGCTCAAAATTGTGTTCATCACCTGCTTATGTTGCCCGTTTATGTGGATAACGACACTACGCGGGCTCAGCCTTACATTAAACCCAGTCAAATCATTGTTTCCTAAACCGATTCAGTGAACAGAACTTTTATGGCTGTTTAAATATTGGACGATATGATGGGTTTCAGGCATAACCAGCACTATAAGCTTGTTCAGAGCCCTTATCATGGTGTAAGTCTCTCCCTCCTGAGCGTTATCATTTCGCATCCTCAAAGTAACACTTCGCAGATACTTTATCCTGTACATGGCGCTTTTTGAGATGACCGGCGACGATAACTGTACAGTTTCTTCTATTGCTTATTTGAGCCATGAAGCTTTTGCCTACTGACCGCTAAGTTATTGGGATGCTCTTATGCCATAACGCTGTGGCTTACTTAGGAGTGAAAAGCAATAAGGCACGTTTTCGACGAACAACTTCGTGGCAGGGCAGTGATAATGGCTAAGTCGCTAAACAAACGTGGACGGCCTTTCTTGCGCAACTTAACTTCGGCTTTCCACTTGTTTGTGGCGTCTTATCAATCCAGAAGGTGGGTGAACTGCGGTTGATTAAGGCTTGGTTGTATTGCTTCCAGTTAGTCGTTTTATAGCGAGGTTTCGGCTTGGTTGATGGCAAGTTACAGAGAGTTTTTAGCTGGCTTTAAGGATTTAGGTGCTCACTCGTGTATTTGGAATGTATTTATTTTGCGTGATGGTTCTTATCTGGAGCAAAAGTTGGCGCAGGGCTAATCTTTTGCTCCATAGTCGAGAATACTTTTAGTGTTTAATTTATATTTCTTTTTGATTTACTCGGGTTGATAGCTCTGAAGCGCTTTCTTTGCGTTCGCTATATCGGTTCGTGAGGAAATTAACATTGCCCCTCAGGAGTAAAGTGAACTTCATCAATTCCTCCATAACATCAACTACGCGATCGTAGTAAGGCGAAGGTTTCATTCGGCCTGCCTCGTCAAACTCTAACCAAGCTTTTGCGATTGAAGATTGGTTGGGTATGGTGAACATGCGCATCCATCGGCCCAATATTCGCATTTGGTTTAGTGTGTTGAAGGACTGTGAACCACCACTCACCTGCATTATTGCTAATGTCTTACCTTGTGAAGGCCGGACAGCACCTTCAGCCAAAGGGATCCAATCAATTTGAGCTTTCATAATACTGGTCATCGCACCGTGGCGTTCTGGTGAACACCACACCATGCCTTCGCACCAACGTACCATTTCTCTTAGTTCCATGACTTTGGGATGACTGTCAGGCGCATCATCAGGAAGTGGGAGTCCAGAAGGGTTAAAGATACGCACCTCTGCGCCCATATGCGTTAACAGTCGAGCCGCTTCTTCCGTCGTCAGTCGGCTATAGGAGCGCTCTCGTACTGAGCCATAAAGCATCAGTATTCTAGGCGGATGAGTTAGAGGAGTTAGATTAAAACAGTCCATATCCATGTTATTAACCATTAATTCTTGTTTGAGCGCTGGCATATCGTGGTTTAGTGGTTTCATGTGCGAACTCTTTGTCCCTGTTCATTAATGATGATTTCGCCATCTTCTTTCGTGAAAGGGCCTTGTTGTGCTTTGGTCAAAATATCAAGCACTGTCTCAGACGGGCGACAGAGTTTTGTGCCTCGCGGCGTAACGACGATAGGACGGTTAATTAAAATGGGATAAGTCAGCATGAAGTTAACCAGTTCTTCATCATTAAATGTGTCTTCAGAAAGTCCTAGTCGTTCAAATGGTTCAACATTGTTACGTAGCAATGAACGCACAGAGATTTTCATCTCATTAATTAACTTAAGTAATTCATCGCGGGAGGGCGGCGTTTCTAAGTAGTGGATGATTTGGGGTTCGACTCCACTATTACGGATCAATGCTAAAGTGTTGCGCGATGTACCACAGGCTGGATTGTGGTAAATCTTAATGTTGTCATCAATCATATTAGTCATAACATGCCTCTGATAAATAATTGCTTATAAATTTATTCATAGGCACTAAACAGATGCTCTAGTGCCCATGGACGAAGATTAGAAGGAGAGGCGCAGCGCCAGTGCTGCTAGGGTGACAAATAGCACTGGTAGCGTCATTACTATGCCGACGCGGAAATAATAACCCCAGGTAATATTAATATTTTTCTGCGCCAGTACATGCAGCCATAGCAGGGTTGCTAAACTGCCGATGGGGGTGATTTTAGGACCTAAATCGCTACCAATCACGTTAGCGTAAATCATGGCTTCTTTAATCATGCCGGTCGCATTGCTACCGTCTATCGAGAGGGCGCCAATTAACACCGTTGGCATGTTGTTCATGAGGGACGATAAAAACGCGACCAAGAAGCCCGTGCCCATAGTGGCAGCCCAAAGCCCTTGTTCAGCCAAACTATTTAATACGCTTGATAGGTAATCGGTTAAGCCTGCGTTGCGAAGACCATAAACAACCAAATACATGCCTAATGAAAAGATCACTATCTGCCATGGCGCGCCGCGAAGTACCTTAGTGGTATCTATGGCATGGCCTTTTTTCGCGACAACAAACAGGATCAGGGCGCCCACGGCAGCGACTAAACTCACGGGCACGCCGAGTGGTTCTAAGCCAAAAAAGCCCACCAAGAGTAAGACTAATACGCCCCAACCTGTTTTAAAGGTGTTGAGGTCGCGAATGGCGGCCTTAGGTTCGCGCAGTTTTTCTAGGTCGTAGGTCGCGGGAATATCTTTGCGGAAAAACAGATGCAGCATGACTAAGGTGGCACTAATAGCTGCAATATCGACGGGCACCATCACAGAGGCGTATTCGTTAAAACCTATGTTGAAGAAGTCTGCTGAAACAATATTGACTAGGTTAGAGACAATTAACGGCAAACTTGCGGTATCGGCAATAAAACCCGCCGCCATCACAAAGGCTAAGGTTGCTCCGGCGCTAAAGCCCAGAGCCAGTAACATCGCAATTACGATCGGGGTGAGGATCAACGCCGCGCCATCATTGGCGAACAATGCGGCAACAGTAGCGCCGAGTAACACTATGTAAGTAAAGAGTAAACGGCCACGACCTTTGCCCCAACGGGCCACATGCAGCGCGGCCCATTCGAAAAACCCCGACTCATCTAATAATAAACTGATGACGATCACGGCAATAAAGGTGGCGGTCGCATTCCAGACAATATTCCATACCACAGGAATATCCCCTAAGTGCACCACACCCAGTAGTAGGGCCAATACGGCGCCCAAGGTAGCACTCCAACCTATGCCTAACCCCTTAGGTTGCCAAATTACTAACACTATGGTGAGAACAAAAATTGCCCCTGCTAACCACATACAAGCTCCTCAAAGAGTAGAGATTGTCTACCCTCAACCATAAAATAATGCCCTCACCTAACGATATTTTCGGTGGGTTTGAATGATTTTTTATATGTGAATTTTCGTATATATCTTAGTGTTGAACACTATACTCAAACACCATTTTGACTAATGCGTGAAACTTAAAGTGATCTTATATACGGATATTTACATATATGAAAATTCGTATATATTGTACAAGGTCTTTCCAAAAGATCCATAGCCATGAAAAACGAGTGTTGTTTCTTACCGCTCACAGCTTGCTGTTTGAATGAACCTTTAGGAAAGTTAACAAAAGGATCAAAATGTTTGTATTAGTTCAGTCTAAGGGCATCAATGATTAATCCAACCCAGTTTTTTAAATGTTTAGCCGATGAAACCCGCTTGCGTTGCATGATGTTGATTCAGCAAGAGGGGGAGCTCTGTGTCTGTGAATTGACCGAGGCATTGCAAGAGACCCAGCCTAAGATTTCGCGACATTTGGCCCAATTACGTAAATGCGGTTTATTAGTCGATCGCCGTCAGGGGCAATGGATTTTCTATCGTATCAATAATGACTTACCCAAATGGAGTCAGTTAGTGTTGAGTGAAGTTACCAACCAAAACACTGTATTCCTTGAAGAAAATATGCGTAATTTGTGCAAGATGGGCGGGCGTCCTGACCGTGCTAAAGCTTGCTGCTAGAAGACTAGCAGCAAAAATTTAACCTCAAATATACGTTTTTTCATATGTTTACGTGTCTAAAGTTTTGCTTAATATTAAGGTGGCGTAACAATGCTGCAAATATTTTCAGATTTAGCGGGCTGGTTGACTTTTGATTTGATGGGTTTAGAGCCCAATACTAAGCTCGCCGACGCCATCCATTTTTTTATTGAAGATACAACTAAGATTTTTGCGCTCCTGTTGCTGATGATTTATGGCATCGCTTTGGTGCGGGCCTCGCTCAATGTCGAGCGGGTTCGGGATTACTTGGCGGGTAAAAATCGTTTTGTCGGTTACTTTATGGGATCGGGTTTTGGCGCTGTTACCCCATTCTGCTCATGTTCTAGCATTCCGGTTTTTTTAGGTTTCACTTCTGCGGGGATCCCCGTTGGGATCACTATGGCATTTCTGATCCCTTCGCCGTTAATTAATGAAGTCGCCGTACTGTTGCTTGTGAGTCTGCTAGGCTGGCAGTTCACTGTGATATACGTGCTGGTCGGCATGTCAGTGGGTATGTTGGCGGGGGCATTTTTGGACACGATTCGCGCTGAGCGTTGGCTGCAGTCCTTTGCCGCCAAAGCACTCGAACAAGGTCAGGCGCAAGCAAGTCACGATAATAGCGAGGGTATAACATCAACATCCATGACGTTAACGGAACGGCATGAATTTGCGAAAGGCGAGACCCTAGAGATTTTTGGCCGAGTGTGGAAATGGGTCATTATTGGGGTTGGGCTTGGCGCCGCACTCCATGGATTTGTTCCTGACGGTTGGATTGAAGCTCACTTAGGCGATGGTCAATGGTGGTCGGTTCCTGTGGCGGTATTGATTGGTATTCCTCTGTATTCCAATGCCACAGGGGTTATTCCTATCATGGAGAGCCTTATCACTAATGGCTTGCCCGTAGGGACGACATTAGCATTTTGTATGTCTACGGTTGCCGCCAGTTTTCCCGAGTTCATTTTGCTCAAGCAGGTGATGCAATGGCGTTTGCTGGCCATCGTTTTTGCCATTTTATTGATTTCATTCACCTTAATCGGTTGGATATTTAACGCTATAGGTCTCATTCTGTGAGGATTATAAAAATGTTAAATATCAAAGTATTAGGTAGTGGATGCGCTAAATGCACTAAAACCGCTGAGATTATTACCGCCATTGCCAACGAGAAGGGCATCAACGCGGCTATATCGAACAGATAACGCTTTAATCTTAAACAAATAATATAAAACACCTAATATAAAACTGAGTGTGAAGGATGCCGGTATGACAATCAAAATCGGGATAAGTGGCTTTGGCCGTATGGGACGTTTAGCATTGCGCGCTGCTTGGGGCTGGGAAGAGGTTGAGTTTGTGCAGATTAATGATCCCGCAGGGGATGCGGCGACCTTAGCCCATTTGCTGACATTCGATTCTGTGCATGGCCGCTGGCAACATGAGGCGAGCAGCGATGGCGATGACATCATTATCGATGGCAAGCGTATTCGCTGTACTCGCAATAAAACCATCGCCGAAACCGATTGGTCCGCCTGCGATGTGGTGATTGAAGCCTCGGGTAAGATGAAAACCAAAGAAGTGTTGCAAGCTTATTTAGATCAAGGCGTTAAACGTGTTGTGGTCACAGCGCCCGTTAAAGAAGAGGGCGTGTTAAACGTTGTCATGGGGGTGAATCATCAACTCTATGACAAAGCTATTCATCCTATTGTAACCGCGGCCTCCTGTACCACTAACTGTTTGGCGCCAATCGTCAAAGTGATCCACGAAAACCTCGGCATAGTGCATGGTTCCATGACAACCATTCATGATATTACCAACACTCAAACTATTTTAGATGCACCGCATAAAGATCTCCGCCGTGCGCGGGCCTGTGGTTTAAGCCTAATCCCTACGACAACAGGCTCTGCGACGGCTATTACCCATATTTTCCCTGAACTCAAAGGTAAGCTTAACGGCCATGCGGTGCGGGTGCCATTAGCGAACGCCTCATTAACCGATTGCGTGTTCGAGGTGAGTCGCAAAACGACCGAAGCTGAGGTCAATCGCCTGTTAAAAGAAGCGGCAGATGGACCGCTAAAAGGCATTTTAGGTTATGAGGAACGTCCATTAGTCTCGGTCGATTATAAAACCGATCCGCGTTCGAGCATTATCGATGCGCTATCGACCATGATTATCAATGGCACTCAGGTCAAACTCTACGCTTGGTATGACAACGAGTGGGGTTATGCCAATCGCACCGTCGAATTGGCCCGCATGGTCGGTCTGATGGATAAGGCATAAGTTTTATGGCTAAGCTGACAGGGTTCTTGTCTAACATATCACCCGAGATCCGCCAGTATTTGGTAGTCACAGGCAACTATTGGGCATTCACGCTCACCGATGGCGCATTACGTATGTTAGTGGTGCTCCATTTCCATGGATTAGGTTATAGCCCGCTGCAAATTGCCATGCTATTCCTTTTCTATGAAATCTTTGGGGTGGTAACGAACTTAGTCGGCGGCTGGCTCGGGGCGCGTTTAGGCTTAAATAAGACCATGAATGTGGGCCTATTTATGCAGATTGTCGCCCTTAGCATGCTGCTTGTGCCTAGCAGTATGCTTACGGTTGCTTGGGTGATGGCGGCGCAGGCCTTGTCGGGTATCGCTAAAGATCTCAATAAGATGAGTGCTAAGAGCAGTATCAAGTTGTTGGTGCCTAGTGATGCTCAGGGTGAGCTGTATAAGTGGGTTGCCATGCTCACTGGATCCAAAAATGCGCTAAAGGGCGCGGGGTTCTTCTTGGGCGGCGCCTTACTGACCCTGTTTGGATTCCAGCAGGCCGTGTTAGGCATGGCGATTGGCCTATTGCTGGTGTGGATTTTTAGTCTGTTAAGTTTGCAACGCGATTTAGGTAAAGCCAAAAACAAACCTAAGTTCACGGAAATTTTCTCTAAGAGTCCGGCGGTAAACACGCTTTCTGCCGCACGCATGTTTTTGTTTGGTGCGCGTGATGTGTGGTTTGTGGTGGCTTTACCCGTTTATTTGGCCTCAGCCTTTGGTTGGGATCATTGGTATGTCGGCGGTTTTCTCGCACTCTGGGTAATAGGTTATGGCATAGTGCAAGGCTTCGCACCTCGCTTGACGGGGACAAAGTCGGCGAGCCAAAACAAGGTTCCCGATGGACGTAGCGCCTTAGGTTGGGCGGCGATATTGAGCATAGTGCCGGCAGGCATTGCGCTGGCGATAAGTTATGACTTCCATGCCGCGAATATACTGATTTGGGGATTGATGCTGTTTGGCGCCTTATTCGCGATCAACTCTTCATTACACAGTTATCTTATCGTCAGTTATGCGGATGAAGATGGCGTATCGTTAGATGTGGGTTTTTACTACATGGCTAATGCTATGGGGCGTTTGATCGGGACTGTGTTGTCTGGCTGGGTGTATCAAGTGTATGGCATGGCGGCTTGTCTGTGGATATCGGCGGCATTTATTGCGTTAGCGGCGCTTATCTCAATCAAACTGCCTCGGCATAAAGCGATATCAGATGGTGCTTAATACTTACCTAAGCTATCCCTGAGTTGTTGCAGTTTTTTTATTCAATGCCCGCCAAAGTATGGTGGGTATTTTAATCACTCTGATGTTAACTGAAGTTTTTTGATTTTGAGCAAACAACTCTCTATACTCCGGCCTGTTTTATACACGTCATTATGTCGCTATTCCCAATAGCACAACTATTTTTAATGCAGTCAAATTTGAGTTGGCTCATATAAGTGAGGTTATTTTTCGGTGATGAGCATTAAGCCGCATTAGTTTAATCCTTCCTTCTTGGATCGTTAAGATCCGTCCTTAGTCGCTACCGACTCGGTAGTTGTTTTGCTGTACCCCATAATCCCAATTGCATTTCGTCACCTTGACGCATAAGTACCTTATTGGCTATGCGCTGACATTTGAGTCAAGTGTTGATATTAGCTATTGGAAGATATGATTAAATTTCAATCAGAGTGAGTGACATGATACAAACCATGAAAAAAGAGTGGTTCTCCAACATACGCGGAGATCTGTTAGCCGGTATTGTGGTTGCACTGGCGTTAGTCCCTGAGGCAATTGCCTTTTCTATTATTGCAGGCGTCGATCCTAAAGTCGGCCTGTATGCTTCATTCTGTATCGCAGTGGTCATCGCGTTTACAGGTGGCCGTCCTGGCATGATCTCTGCCGCAACGGGTGCTATGGCGTTGTTGATGGTGACCTTAGTGAAGGAACACGGCCTCGAGTATTTACTCGCGGCGACCCTATTAACTGGTGTGCTGCAAATTGCCGCGGGTTACTTAAAGCTAGGAAGCTTGATGCGTTTCGTCTCCCGCTCTGTGGTGACGGGCTTTGTGAATGCACTGGCGATTCTGATCTTTATGGCCCAGTTGCCCGAACTGACCAATGTGACTTGGCATGTCTATGCGATGACGATTGCAGGTCTTGGTATTATCTATTTATTCCCACTTATCCCTGTGATCGGTAAATCCGTACCTTCGCCTCTCGTGTGTATTGTCGGATTAACACTTTTTGCGGTTTATATGGGGTTAGATATTCGTACTGTCGGTGACATGGGGCAACTACCTGATACTTTGCCTATTTTCCTCTGGCCTGAAGTGCCATTGACCCTTGAAACTCTGATGATCATCTTCCCTTATTCGGCCGGCCTTGCCGTGGTGGGTTTGCTGGAATCTATGATGACTGCCACCATAGTCGATGATTTAACCGATACCCAAAGCGATAAGAATCGCGAGTGTAAGGGCCAAGGTATTGCCAATATCGGCGCGGGTTTAATGGGCGGTATGGCTGGTTGCGCTATGATTGGTCAGTCGATCATCAACGTTAAATCGGGTGGTCGCGGACGGTTATCGACCTTTTCAGCGGGGGTATTTCTACTCATATTGATTGTATTCCTCGGCGAATGGTTAAAGCTCATCCCTATGGCGGCACTGGTTGCCGTGATGATCATGGTGTCTATCGGTACTTTCTCTTGGGATTCAATTTGTAATCTTAAGCATCATCCAATATCAACCAACCTTGTGATGGTGGCGACCGTTGCTGTGGTGGTCGCTACCCATAACTTAGCTATGGGAGTATTTGTGGGGGTATTACTCGCGTCCCTGTTCTTTGCTAATAAAGTGGGCCGTTTTATGGTGGTTAAGAGTGTAACGGCTGCTACCGACGCAGGTCGCCATTATCAAGTTATTGGGCAAGTCTTTTTTGCCTCGGCAGATAAGTTCAGTAATTCATTTGATTTTAGGGAAGTGGTTGATAAGGTGACTATCGACTTATCTCAAGCGCATTTCTGGGATATTACTGCGGTATCGGCCCTAGACAAGGTGGTGATTAAATTCCGTCGCGAGGGAACTGAAGTGGAGTTAATTGGCCTTAACCAAGCCAGTGCAACCATAGTCGATAAATTTGGGGTGCACGATAAGCCTGAAGACGTTGAAAACATGATGTCTGGTCACTAAGCCCTTAGCAACACAGGAAAAGGAAAATACGATGACAAATGTGATTGCCTGTATCGACGGTTCAAAAGTGACACTCGCCGTATGTGACGCCAGTGGCTGGGCCGCTCAGCAACTGGATGCCCCAGTAACTCTATTGCATGTATTGGATAAGTCTGCTTATCCGATAGAGTCAAATCTATCAGGAAATATTGGTCTAGGTACACGGGAGCACTTACTCAATGAAATGGTTGAGCTTGAAGCGCGTCGAGGCAAACTCGCACTTGAGCAGGGTAAGTATATGCTGCAAGACGCAAAAGTCCGCGTTGTTGAGAAACAGCCTAGCAGAGTGGTTGCAACCTTGCAGCGTCACGGCGATTTAGTCGAAACTCTGTTAGAGCAAGAATCCCATGCCAGACTGGTGGTGATGGGCCGTCAAGGGGAGCAGCATCAAGACCAAGCGCAGGCCATTGGCAGCCATTTAGAAAATGTCATTCGCACGCTTAAGCAGCCTATTTTAGTGGTGATGGACGAGTTTACTGCACCGAAGCGATTTATGATCGCCTATGATGGCAGCATTACTGCGAAAAAAGCCCTTAATCAAGTGCTAACGAGTCCGCTCTTGAAAGGGCTCGAATGTCATTTAGTGATGGTGTCTGATGATCAATCGCTGGCGACAGCTGAACTGGCGTTGGTGACCGAATCTCTGATTGCGGCGGATTTCAATGTGGTTACCGCCGTTTGTCAGGGAGAAGTGCAAACGGCCCTTGAGATCTATCAACTTGAGCATCAAATCGATCTTATGGTGATGGGCGCCTATGGTCATTCGCGTATTCGGGAGTTTTTTGTGGGTAGTAACACCACAAGGATGATCAGTAAAAGCCATATCCCCTTGTTATTACTTCGCTAAGTTAAATATGCATTTCAACTTATTTCGCTCAATCCTAATGACTTGGTTTTAGTTAGAACATCCGAGTCAGAAGCTTGAGGTAATTATTTAAGAAAAAACGGCGAGCATTTAGGCTCGCCGTTTGATATCACAGCCGAATGGCTCGTCTTAGTTAGCTTTAGGCTCAAAGCTAAAGGCTTGACCCGCAAGAGCGGCTTCAAACATTAAGCCGCCTTTTGCTGCGGTAAATACTGCCATGCCGTTGATATAAGAGCCGCTCGCCGAGCGATTACCACCCGATTGGCCTGCGCCTGCTGAGTTGCCTGTGGTTCCTGCTTGAGCGCTTGCTCCCATGTTGATGGCAACTGCCGACGCTTGGGCGTCAAACTCGAAACTGCCGCTCGTGAAGGCTTCATAGGCTTTGGCATCTTTAAAGAAGATGATCTCGCTGTAGGCTTGTCCACCTAATTGAAAACCGATGGATAATTGAGTCAGACTCGAATCACCCATATAGGCACCGCCTTGGTAGACTCGGCCCTTGCCATAGGCTGCACCGATCCCAATTCCGCCTTTACCCACAGTTGGGAATAAAGCATAGCCATAGGCTGTGTCGAAAAATTTACTGGTTTCTTTCGCTTTTTGGAAATTGACTACAGCCTGATCGTAGCTTTCATCTGCATGTACAGTTGGGGCTGCAAATAGGCTCACAATAAGGCATGTTGATGCCGCAATGGCTGTTAAAAATGATTTCATGGTAACGCCTCTTCAAGTCTTTAGTTGTTCCAGACTAGCCTTTATCGACACAAATGACAGCCAAAAGTGACATATGTGTCAGCTTAGGTTCAGTGTTCGACTTAATGGTTGGAGTGATATTGGTGGTGATGATTGGAGTGCAGTTTCGCCAATTAGTTCTTAGGTGGCGAAGAACCTTGGTTTTTTTCTGCATCGTCCTGCTGAACTTGATGCAAAAAGTCATACTCCTCTGGGGTGAGAATATTTTCAATGACGAGTGGGCGTTGCTCTAGCTCTGGTTCGGCCATGCGGCCTTTTAAGTAGGCAGAGCGGGTGATTTGCTTTAGCCCATACACCGCCAGCATATACATGCTCAGTAGTAAGGTCAGCCTTGGCAATGCGTGGGAAAGTAGCGATAGATTATCACCAAGATAGAAAGGCAAGATCACCACAAATACGCGGATTAACCAATTCAACAACATGGCCAAGGTCAAGCTTATCAGCCAACGAAACCGAATGGTGCCGAGCGCCTCTTGGGTTTGAGTGACATCTCTTTGATTGCGCTTATGTCGACGAAACAACATCCACAGCGCGATAAAGTAAAAACAGGTTTGTACAGATAACAGCGCTGGGAGTAGAGCGCCCCATTGGCTGATACTCATTTCTTTAAGCATCAGAGCTATGGGTTGCCACTCGTTGATGGGATGCGCAGTTAATCTTAGGGCAATATCTAAAATGGCGAAAACTAATGTTAATGCAGATGGCCAGTAATGCTTTGAAAAACCTAGCGGTTTATTGGTTGGCGCTAAACTGCGTTTGCAATAGAGATAGAGCAAAGGCATGAGCAAAAAATAGATAGGGTTAATCAGATTGAATAGGATATGAATGGGAATTGGACTGTTATCGCGGTTCAACATACCCGTGAGGAAGTATAGAGCAATAAGACTTAAGAAAGCGGCGAGGAGTTTTTGGTTAGCGTCTGGGTGATAGAAATAGCGAATATAAATAGCTAACGCGAGGCAATGTACGCCTCCAAATAATGACAACCACCAGTAAGCTTGAGTGAAAAAACTATGAAACTCGTTCATATGCGATACCTCGAGCCCTGTTATATCAGGGAAATCGGCTCGGTAAAAGTATCGCCGTTAGTTTTTCTGCTGGCTTGCTATGCGCCGATGACGATTTGAAGCCGCCTCTGGCACAACGCTGGGAACGGGAATGCGTTCCGCGAGTAAGTGTTTGATTGCACGAACGGGATGCGGTAATAACATCCGTGGACCAGAAAAGATCATGATCTCTTTGACGATTTGTTTCTGCGCGGGTTTGTAGCAATGCACTGGGCATTTATTACAGGTGGGTTTGTTTTGTCCGTAGGGGCAGCGATCTAGGCGTGTTGCGGCATAATCCAATAACTCAATGCAATCTGCACATAGGCTCGTCGCGTCTTGGCCTTGGTGTTTCGCCTTGCAATAAATCGTCACCATTGCGGCAATGGTTTGGTGTTCGTACAAGAGTTTGCCCGTAAGCAGTGTGGCTGTGCCCATTGGAATACCTTAGCTTGTCACTCGGATATCCCATCATAGGCAGTGAAATTGGCGCTGACAAAACGAAAGCGCCAATTTATGAAGGTGCGCACAAAATGGGGCTTTAAATAATCCAACTATCCCCAATGTCACACCTAAAAATAAATCTTAGATATGCATCACTTTGTCGGCGGCCAGTGTCCAGCGAGTTAAATCTTGTAGTGTGCCTATGTGCGCACCTTCGATAATCATTTCCGCTGTGACGCCTCGTGCTTGAGCGCAGGTCTTGCAAAGTAGAATAGGAACTTGTTGTGCCGAGAGAATTTCAAACATCTGCTGCAGGTTGTAGCTTAAGTCAGGTGTGGTTTGATTTTTGAGTGCGCCAAACACGGCATCTGACATGAGAAAAAGTTTAAGATCGACCGCTTGCTCGTCCTGATCCTTCAGGGCTAATGCGATGCGTAAGCTATTAAATAGCTTTTCTGTTCCGTAGGGACTGGCATGGGCCACGATAAGAATACTTTGCATCAGGTTTTCCTTATGTTTGTTATAAGCAGGTGGATGGGGGGATTAGGGAACTCGATTGTGCCAGTCTAGCGCAATTGGCTATAACTATTTGAGCGCAAGATCGTATAAAAAGGCATAAATACTTGATTTGCACCGACACAATGGACTTTAATAGCGGTTAATCTCTGCTCAATTTTTAGCTAGACTCGGTTGCCATGGACACTGTCCTAATGGACGTTGGCAAACCCATTGACACGGCTTCTGATGAGAAGCGGCCATCAAAGGTGAACAAGAATGAAGATCTTAGTCGTATTTATACTGATTGCTGTCGGGGTGTTTTTATTCCTTCGCGCGCAGCGATTGGCGAAAGAAGAACAAGAGGCGATGAAACCCAAGTCGACCTCGGTAAAACCTGTAGTTCCCACCGAAGAGGCACCTATTTTCTCCGCTGTTGAGCCCGAGCGTGTAGAACCTGAGCCAGTTAACAGGGTTGAGGATACTGGTGTGGCTGAAGTAGAGCCCGTTATCGAAGTTGAAGCCGAATTAATGCCCCGTGAGACCGAAAGCCCTGCGAGCATTTCGGTGGCGCTAGATACAGATATCATCGAAGTCGATATTCCTGCGGCCCATAATGAAGAGGCGGTGATCATTTTAGGCGCCACGCCTGCAGATGAACAAGATGACGTTAAGACTGAAGCAGAGCCAGCATCGAACACACGTTCTGAGGTCGGTGCGCCAGGGGCTTGGGCGAATGTGACTTTAGTTCGGGCCTTTGAGGAGTATCAAGGAGCGACGTCAGCCAGTGCTCGCTATACCGCGCTGCAAAATATGATTGCTGAATGCTACAAACAGCGTAAATCGGCGGATTACCTCAACTATGGTGCTCAATTAGCGGAAGAGTATATTGCACTGTTCCAAGCGGCTAGCGCCGAGCAAGGCAAAGATACTGAGCTTAAATCTTCCGGTTTCCTGCATTTAGCCACCTTGCTAAATGATACCCAAGCCTTCGATGCCGCCATTGTCATCTGTCGTAAAGCACTCGAGCTTGGGCTGAGCGATGGCACTGTCACTGGCTTTGAGGGCCGAATCAACCGGATTGAGAAAGCACAGACTAAAGCAACCACGGCTTGATATGTTGTAGGGAGCGCTTAGCGGGTAAACCCTTAGTCGAAAAGCGGTTATTTCCCTCGTCTAAGCAGTGTAGAATCCCTGCTAACTGAATGCGCAAAAGGCGAACTAAGGTTCGCTTTTTTTATGGGCTTAATAGGGGAAAAATGAAACTAAGCTATGCCTTACCGAATGTCTTATTCGGGCTTGGATTATTGCTACTCAGTGGCTGTACTAAAACCCCAGAATGGACCCTATTTTATTATCCCGATGTGAGTGCCATTCCGGTGACACCTTTGCAGGCCGAAGATATTAATGGTTACTACGATACTCTAGCGCAATGCCAGAGCAAGGCTCATGGTATGCAACGCCTAAGTCGTTCTGGCGTGAGTGGTTTTGGCCTTGGATCTTATCAATGTGGGCACCTATGCGAGTTCGACGATAAGTCGGTGCTGGTTTGCAAGACCATGAGCCAATAGGTGGACAAGATGAAGTTTAAACAGGATTTTTTTACTCAGCTGCCTGAGTTTTACTCGCAAGTATATCCACAAGGGATAACTAAGCCTGAATGGCTGGCATGGAGTAATGACGCCGCCCAATTGATAGGCTTAAGTCAACCCACCGATGAGCTGTTATTGGGCTTATCTGGCAATGCTGCCGTCGATGGCGCGACTTACTATGCCCAAGTCTATAGTGGCCACCAGTTTGGCGGTTACACGCCGCGCTTAGGGGATGGACGTTCGATCATTTTAGGTGAAGCGATTGGTCCAAATGGCGCATGGGATGTCGCCCTTAAAGGCGGCGGTCCGACGCCTTATTCGCGCCGTGGTGATGGCCGTGCTGTGATGCGCTCCGCGGTGCGTGAGTTTTTAGTCTCTGAGGCGCTGCATCATTTACATGTGCCGACGACCCGTGCCTTGGCGGTGATTGGCTCTGACCTACCCGTATGGCGCGAGAGCCAAGAAACCGCAGCCATTACCGTGCGTTTAGCCCGCAGCCATATTCGTTTCGGTCATTTCGAGTTTTTCTGCCACAGTGAGCGCGGCCGTGCCGATAAGCTGATTCAATTACTCAACTTCACTATTACTCAGCATTATCCCCATTTGAGTTGTGATGCCGCAGGCTATAAAGCGTGGTTTTTACAGGTAGTGCAAGATACCGCCAAGATGATTGCCCACTGGCAGGCGGTCGGTTTTGCCCATGGCGTGATGAACACAGACAATATGTCGATTCTAGGTGACAGTTTTGACTTCGGCCCCTTTGCGTTCCTCGATACATTCCAAGAAGACTTTATCTGTAATCATTCGGATCCCGAAGGTCGCTATGCCTTTGGTCAGCAGCCGGGCGTCGGTTTGTGGAACTTGCAACGTTTAGCACAGGCGCTCACACCAGTGATCCCATCCGATGACTTAATTGCCATTCTTAATCAATACCAAGAGGCGCTAGTGCAGCCTTATTTGCGCTTGATGCGGGCAAAACTAGGTCTATCAGCAGTTGATGTTTCGTCGGTAGAGCAGGACAAACAGGATCTCGAACTTATAGGTCGATTTACTGTGCTGATGGAGAAAAATCAACTCGATTACACTCAGACTTGGCGTCAATTAGGCAAGTTAGATCCAACCAGCAAACACAGTGCGCTGCGGGATGACTTTATCGATGTCTGTCAGTTTGATGTTTGGTATCAAGCCTATCAACAGCGATTGGGCGTGGTGGCTGATATCCCAGCGTGGCAAACTGGGCGCAATAGTGTGAATCCCAAATATATTTTGCGTAACTATTTAGCCCAAGAGGCGATAATCGCAGTGGAAGAGGGTAATCTTGCGCCGCTGCATTTGCTGCAAAAAATCTTAACTCAGCCCTTTGCCGAACACGCAGAGCATGAAGACTTGGCCAAGCGTCCACCGGACTGGGGCCAAGGTTTGATCATGTCATGTAGTAGTTGATTGGATAACAAGCATGAAATTACCAAGCACGCACCTAAAAGCCATTAGCTTAGATACCATTCGCTTAGATAGAAGCGCCTTAAGTTTAGCGGTCAGTGCGGATATCGATTTTGATCGTTTCGCCGACTTTGCCGAACCTTTCGCTGCGGCGCTCGATTGCACTGTGCGCGAGCGTCAGTGGGGCGCTGACAGGCATCAATGGTTATTAGAATTTGAAGGCAGCCAGTTATGGCTCAATTATGAGTTTTACGGCAACATTTGCTGGCTCTCGACCGAACGAGAAGCCGATTTTGAGGTGCTGGAATACTTAGCCACTTTGCTGCAACCTCACCTAAGAGTGAACTGAATATGAGTCAGAATATGACGCCACCAACCACGAGTTCTAGCGGCGCAGAGTTCCATTTTCAAGCCCTAACACCGGATTTGATCTTAGATGCGATCGAAAGTCTGGGCGTGTACCCAGAAACGGGCTTACTCGCGCTGAACAGTTACGAGAACCGCGTTTATCAGTTCCGTAGCGATGAAGGACTGCGTTATGTGGTGAAGTTCTATCGCCCAGACCGTTGGAGCGATGCGCAGATCCAAGAGGAACATGATTATGCGCTCGCACTCGCGGCAGAAGATATCCCGATTGCCGTACCTGTAATTATCGAAGGCCATACGTTACACAAGTACCAAGGTTATCGATTTACCCTGTTTCCTTCCTTGGGTGGTCGCGCCTTCGAAGTCGATAATTTAGAGCAGCTGGAATTAGTGGGTCGGTTCATCGGTCGTATACATCAGTACGCGGCGCAAACGGTATTTGCTGAACGTGAACCGCTGAATCCGCAGATTTTAGGCGCCGAGCCGCTCGCGTGGTTAAAGCAATCTAATCTGGTGCCTAATAGCCTACGCTTGCCGTTCTTTACCGTAGTAGAGCAGGTGCTGGCTAAGGCGAATGCGATTTGGGATCGCCAAGATTTTGCGGCCATTCGTTTGCACGGCGATTTACACCCAGGCAATATTTTGTGGACGCCAGACGGTCCCGGATTCGTCGATTTAGACGATGCTCGCATGGGACCGGCGATTCAAGATTTATGGATGATGCTAACCGGGGATAGAGCGCAGCAACTGATGCAGCTTGAGATCTTACTCGAAGCCTATGAAGAATTTTGTGAGTTTGATACAAGACAGTTAGCCTTGATTGAACCGTTGCGAGCGCTGCGTATGGTGCATTACAACGCGTGGATTGGCCGTCGCTGGGACGATCCTGCTTTCCCGATGAACTTCCCGTGGTTTGGGGATGAAAAGTATTGGGAACAGCAGATTTTGGCGTTCAAAGAGCAATTATTTGCCCTTAGCGAACCACCACTGAGCCTAGTGCCGTATTAGCATTGAGCAAAATATGATGTCACAGACGTATCTTGTGACATTAGATTGAACTCTTAAGCTTGAGTTACACTCAAAAAATGGAATATGTTAGTCTCCAGCCAATTTATCAAAATGATTTAAGGAATTTTCATGAAAAAAGTATTACTCATGGCCGCGGCTTTATTACTGGCGCCACTGGCAGTATCGGCTGTGGAATACCAAGAAGGTGTGCATTACACAGTGATTAACGATGGCCCAGCAACAGCGAAGCCTGAGATTACTGAGTTTTTCTCTTTCTATTGTCCGCATTGTTTTACTTTCTCTAAAACCGTAGTGCCAAAAATTCTCACCGATAAGCCAGAAGGCGTTGCGTTTAACCAAGCACACGTTGATTTTATCGGCAAAGAGATGGGGGTTGAAATGTCACGCGCATTTGCAGTCGCACATCAGTTAAACGTCGATGAGAAAATGGATGCGGCGTTATTCTCTGCTATTCATGAGAAGAAACAGCATTTTACTAATCGCGATGATGTTCGTGCTGTGTTTATTGCTAACGGTGTCGATGGTAAAACCTTCGATGCGGCCGCAGAGTCTTTCATGGTAAAGGCGCAAATGGCAAAGATGAAGCGTGATACTGAAAACGCTAAGCTGACGGGTGTACCCGCTCTGGTTGTTAACGGTAAGTACCGTGTTGAAACAGGGGCAATCAAATCCTACGACGAGCTGTTAGAAATTGCTTTCTACCTAGCAAGAAAATAATTCGATAGGCGTTACCCGCACTGCTGTCATATGAGCGGATGATAATGCTGTATCGATTGCATGTTAAAGAGAGCCTAAGGGCTCTTTTTTATTGTCATCCCCAAACCACCGCCTCTGGCGGTGGTGATTGTTCCTTGAGGCTATAGCCTGAATTACGCCCATGCTAAAAGAGACTTCTTATTCACCACAAGTAAGAGGAAACGAAAAGCATGGGCGATTATAGAAGTTCATCACATGTTTATTGGCGTTGCAAATATCATATTGTTTGGACTCCGAAGTACCGTTTTAAAATATTAAAAGGAAACCTTGGTAAGGAGTTATACAGGTCAATTTAT
>NZ_JAKKSJ010000058.1:0-24863 GCF_025653365.1 Shewanella sp. SW32
GTGTGCCACCCTGGCGTTCTAGTTTTAACTGTCTCACCCATTTATCCATAGTGGACTTACCTACGTTCATCGCCTTTGCAGCTTCGATGATGCTATGGTTTTTATCGAGGACTAATTGGGCTGCTTCAAGTTTGAATTCAGCACTAAATGTTTTTCTGGTTGTCGATCTCATGTGTTCACCTAAAGTCATCTACGAGGTAATAATATCACCTCTATTTAGGTGGCCAAAATTAGTGTGCCACTACAAAGGTGCGGTAATCGATTTTTTCGACAAAGCCTAAATCGGCACGAAAATCGGGATCAACGGCGTTGTATTCACTGTAAGCAAACCAATTTCGTTCTTCGTGCTTAAAGGTTAACTGATATAAATTGCCGCCAAAGCGGCTATCAGATTGGCTACGTAATACTTGTTCGTTGAGTTGGCAGTGACCGAGTTCGCAATCAAGCTGAGATTGGCCACAGGGCAACCCATTACTAGGGGCCTTTTCAGTGTCAGTACAAAATTGACGATAGACTCCAGTGGGGTACTGAGTATCCGATTGGGCCACTTGCGCAGTGAAACTGTCCTGTGGTGTTGGTTGATATTTCGCATCCAGACTAATGACATAGTTGTGGTAATCGGGTTGGCTGTTGATCCCATTATGGGGGGCATTTGCTGCACCATTGTGAGTGTTGTCACTGCTTGTTTTCGCGGTAAGTAATCCGCCGATGGAGAAGGTTTTGCTCATGTCGAAACGATAACGTCCCGCAAGGTTCAAACTTTCTTGATCAAGCGAGGCAACCTCTGAGCTTAAATTTCCCGGCACTAAAAACGTGGTTTGGCTATCGTTACTTGCTAGCAGAGCTAAAGTGTGATCATCGCTCTTACTTGTCAGTTTGATACCATAGTCAGGTGCAACAATATTGCGGGTGTGCAGCAGATTTACCTGTGTGTCGAAATAGTCTTTATTATCCAAAAAAACGGCCGTTTCTCATCATAGAACAAGGAGAAAGTGCTGTTCACATCGAGCTGGCCAGCATCGGATTCCACTTGGGAAAAATCGGGATTAATGGTGGCATTGAGTAAGGTGCTGGAATTAATGCCCCAGCGCAAGTCTACACCTGGCTCGAGATTGTTATCAGCTTCCCAGCCATCCGCCTGTTTATGTTCGTTACGGTTGGCGATAAAAGTCGGGGTGATTTGTACATCCTGTCCTTGTTCTGCCCCCGCCAAGCCAGAAGCCACACCTAACTGACAAAGTTGACAACTCGTATTACGGTCAATCTTATGGGTCGATAGGCGATGTTTTTCATTGCGTGGATAATAACGAATTAACTCAAAGCCCCATTCTTGCAGGCTTTTCTTGTCGTCAAAGTTGAACAGTCTCAGTGGTAACTCGACTTCGACCTGATAGCCATCGGCGGTGATCTTGCCTGCGGATTTCCAAATACCATCCCATGCTTCGCTTTCTTCACCCGTTAATTCGTTTTCAATTGAGTCTAATTGCACGCCAAGAGGATTAATAAAAAATTGGTATGCTAAACGGGCATTATTAAAAGTATCGAGTTTAATTCCGACTAAATCATCACTCCACAGCTTGTCTCTGTCCTTGAGTGTGGCGCGAATGAGTTTGGGATTAATGTCTTTGGCAGTAAATGCCACAAAAAGACTGGTTTTAGTCGCATAGACTCGCGCCTCGGTTTTCACTAATGCGGCAATGTTTTCCCCTGGTTGGGTTTCGTATTTGAGCTCTGTGACTGCGGCTTGTTGCCAAATGGCATCGTCCAACTCACCGTCAATATTGGCAGCACTGTTAAGTGTTGGAATGGCTAACTGAAATTGGCTGGCATAGCCAGCAAGGCAAGTTACAGGTAGAAAAGTAAGACTAGATAAGATGATGGCTAAGATTGATTTCAACAAAAAAGACTCAAATAACACATTCGTGGCGCGCATTTTGCCAGAAAATGTGAAGTTAACAATAGCGAGTAATTGTTACAAGGTTTGCGTTGATTTTAACGAGGCGAAACATGATGAGATTATTGGGTCTAAAAAAATTGGGGAGCAGTGCTGAGCCATGACTCAGCACTGCAGGTGTTACTACTCGGGTGCGATGGCATGGTTGCGATACGCTTCACGATACTTATCGACCCACATGGCCGTCGCGCCACAAATCGCCACTGGCATGACGATAAAGTTGACTATGGGGATCATCGAAAATAGCGTCACAGTGGCGCCAAAGCTAAAACTGGTGCCACGGGTTTGATTCAAGGCAAAGCGCATATCTTTAAAACTGACCTTGTGGTTATCGAAGGGATAATCGCAGTACTGAATCGCCATCATCCAAGCGCTGAACAGAAACCATAAAATCGGCGCCAGCGTCTGGCCTACCATAGGCACTAAAAACAATAACAAAAATACCAGTGCGCGGGGCAGATAGTATTTGAGTTTGATCCACTCACGCCCAAGGATACGCGGTAAGTCTTTGATTAAATCAATACCAGAACCGGTATTCAGCTGCTTACCAGTTAACAACTGCTCGACTTTTTCAGCCAACAGACCATTAAAGGGGGCGGCGAGCCAGTTCATGACGGAGCTAAATACAAAAGCAAGCATCACCAGCATAGTGGTGACGGCGAGTGGCCAAAGTAAAAAGTTTAACCAGCTTAAGTAGTCAGGGAGCTGGGCATTCATCCAAGTGAATAGCGTATCTAACTGGCCTATGGCTACATAAATGACGCCAGCAAACAGCAGAAGGTTAATCATTAGCGGAATAAATACGAAAGTGCGCAGGCCTTTACGTGTGATTAAACCAAAGCCATCGAGAAAATAATTAACGCCACTTTTGGCTGGGAAGGGCAAGGTTTTTTTCTGTGTCATATCGTTTTTCCAAAAAGTTAAGCGACAGCTATATGCGATTGTGATCAACTCATGGACAGATGACAAGCTAAAAGCCGCATGAATTCAATAAAAAGCGTTACAAAATGCTGCCTGCTTTGTTAAAGTTGGCCGATAAATGCATTTGCACCGCTAGGCTCATTTTCGGGCCAGACTTCAGAGACGCGCTAACTGGCACCATGAGATTAAAACAGATAAAACTTGCCGGCTTTAAGTCGTTTGTCGATCCCACAAAAATTCCTTTTTTACAGGCATTAACCGCCATTATTGGCCCAAATGGCTGCGGCAAATCGAACGTGATCGATGCCGTGCGTTGGGTGCTCGGTGAAAGCTCGGCGAAGCACCTACGCGGTGATTCTATGGCCGATGTGATATTTAACGGTTCAAGTGCGCGAAAACCTGTGTCTGTGGCGGGTGTTGAACTTATTTTTGAAAACAAAGAAGGTCGCCTCGCTGGTCAGTATGCCAGTTATGAAGAAATCGCCGTTAAGCGTCAAGTGAGCCGCGACGGTGAGTCTTGGTATTTTCTCAATGGTCAAAAGTGTCGTCGTAAAGACATTACCGACTTGTTTATGGGCACAGGTCTTGGTCCGCGAAGTTATGCCATTATCGAGCAAGGCACTATTTCCCGCCTGATTGAATCTAAACCCCAAGACTTGCGCACCTTTATTGAGGAAGCCGCCGGGATTTCCCGCTATAAAGAGCGTCGGCGCGAAACTGAAAACCGTATTCGTCATACCCGCGAAAACCTCGAGCGTTTGGGCGATATTCGCAGTGAACTCGGTAAGCAGTTAGATAAACTCGCGCAGCAGGCTAAAGCCGCTAAACAATATCGTGAGCTTAAACAGGCCGAGCGTAAGACTCATGCTGAACTCCTTGTGATGCGCTATCAAGAGTTGCAAGCTCAGATGGCGAGCCTATCTGAGCAGATAAGTGCTATTGAAGTGCAGCAAGCGGCGGCGCAGTCACTCGCGCAAACCGATGAATTACAAACCACTGAATTGCAAGTGCAACTCGCGCAATTGGCGGAGCAAGAGCAGCGAGCGGTTGAGGCCTATTATCTGACTGGTACTGAAATCGCTAAGTTAGAGCAACAGTTACAGAATCAAAAGCAGCGCGACGCCCAGCTCGAAACCCAGTTGGCGCAAGTCAAAGAGCAGATCCAACAAAATACCGACAAGCTTAACGGCTATAAAGCGAGTCTTAGCGCATTGGAGCTTGAGCTTGCCAAACTTGGGCCACAGCATGATGAGCAACAAGAGCTCATGGATGAGCTGCAATCCCAATGGGAAATGAGCATAGAACGCAGTCAGCAGCAGGTTGAAGTGGCGCGCCAACAGGCAGCGGATGTTTCTCAGCATAAGTTGCAGCTTGAACTGCGTCGCAGCCAGTTAGCGCATCAGCAGCAATTACTGCAACACAAACAGCAGCAAAGTCGTGAGCAGCAGGCGCAACTTTCGGCGTTAATGGACGGTGATCTCGCATCGAGTATTACACCATTGCAGCAAGATATTGAGTCTTTGGATGATGCGCTCACACTGCAAAATGAAATTAATCATCAGCAAGAACAAAGTGTAAGTGCAAGTACGCAAGCCTTAGATGAAGCCCGCCATAGCGCTGAGCAAATTCAGCAGCAATTAACCGCGACTAAAGCGCGCCATGAGCTGGTTGAACAGTGGTTGACTAAGCAAGAACAGCAGAGTGATAAACCGCAGTTATGGCAGAGTTTAACCGTTGAAAATGGTTGGGAAACTGCGGCCGAACTCGCCCTAAATGGCTTGTTGACCTTGCCCGTTGGCGTCACTGAAACTGAAATGGGGTTTCAAGCATTAGCGTCACAATCAAGCCAAAGTGAATTTTTACAGGCTAAGGTGAATCTCGCCCCTTGGTTAGCGGGGCTGAAGTGGGCAAAGGATATCCATGCAGCTAAAGAACTGCTGCCACAGCTAACATCCGATGAACGGATTGTCACTGCCGACGGTTATCTACTGGGGCAAGGTTTTTTAATCACTAAAACAGAGGGCGCCCAGTCACTGGTGCAACTCAGTAAAGAGCAAGCTCAGTTAGCGCAAAATATCCTCGATTTGCAACAATCCCTGCAGATTCGGCAAGACAAGATGACAGATCTTGCGGCTATTTTGCAGCAACAAAGACTGCAACTGACCGATGGCGCGCAAAAATTACATCAATTGCAGTTAGACAAAGCGACTAAGTCGATGCAGCTTAGTGGTTTAATCGAGCAAGTGAAGGCGCGTGTCGAACAGCAAAGTAAACTCGATGCGGCTTTAAGTGCGAGTTTGATTGATATTGAACGCTTAAGCGAGCAATGCGAATTATTAGCAGAACAAGAAATGGAGCTCGATGAGACGCTGCAGGCTAGTGAAGATATTCAGCGGCAACTCATCCAAGACACACAGGCCGATAGTGCGCGCCATCAAGCATTAAAAGGGCGTATTACTGAGGTTGAACGTCAATTATCAGCCACTGCGACGGGTTTGCAAGCCGTGACTATGCGCATGGCCGTGAGCACGGAGCAAATTGAATTACAGCAAGTGCGTGTCAATGAACTCATCCACTCCCGCGAGTCTGTGTTAACAGAACTTGCCAAAGTTGCCCAATTGAGTGGGGTGCAAAATAGTGTGCAACTGACTGAGCAGTTAACGCAGTTACTAAAGCA
Organism: Shewanella sp. SW32; assembly: GCF_025653365.1. NCBI lineage: Bacteria > Pseudomonadati > Pseudomonadota > Gammaproteobacteria > Alteromonadales > Shewanellaceae > Shewanella > Shewanella sp. SW32. Next base: position 5,553 of record NZ_JAKKSJ010000058.1, read on the forward strand.
ACAACATGAGCAACAACAGGGCTTAAAAGAGGTTCGTCAGCAGCAAAGTGTGCTCACAGACACATTAAACCGTATAGGAATAAAGCAAAAACAAGAGCTTGGTAAGCTTGAGGACTTGACTCAAAGCCTGAGCACGTTAAAGTTACGTCGTGAAGGAATAAAAGGCCAAGCGAATAGTCAGCTGGAAGCCTTACAGGAACAGCAAATCATTCTGTCTGAAATCCTTGGAAACTTGCCCGCAGAGGGGATGCCAGACAAGTGGCAGAGTGATTTAGATCAAATACGGCAGAAAATTGTTCGTTTAGGTGCCATTAACCTTGCGGCGATCGAAGAATTTGAACAGCAAAGTGAGCGAAAATCTTATCTTGATCATCAAGATGACGATTTAAATAAAGGGCTTGCAACCTTAGAGGAAGCGATCCGTAAAATAGATAAGGAAACCCGAAGCCGCTTTAAGACGACATTTGATTCAGTCAACGAAGATCTCGGACGCTTATTTCCGAAAGTGTTTGGTGGCGGCCGAGCTTATTTAGCGTTAACTGACGACGATTTGCTAGAAACGGGCGTGACTATCATGGCCCAACCACCGGGGAAGAAGAACAGCACAATCCATCTTCTTTCGGGTGGTGAAAAAGCCTTAACCGCTTTATCATTGGTATTCGCCATTTTTAGGCTGAATCCTGCTCCCTTCTGTATGTTAGATGAAGTGGATGCGCCATTAGACGATGCCAACGTAGAACGTTTCTGTCGATTGCTAAAAGAAATGTCACAGAGCGTACAGTTTATTTATATCAGCCATAACAAAATAACCATGGAAATGGCGGATCAACTTATTGGCGTGACTATGCACGAGCCAGGTGTGTCTCGTATAGTTGCGGTAGACATAGAGCAAGCGGTGGCGATGGCTGACGCTGGATAACTAGAAGAAAGACAGGGTAACCAATGGAAGATTTGCAACTAGTATTGTTCGTTTTAGGCGCCATAGCCATAGTTGCTGTGCTGGTGCATGGATTTTGGTCTATCAGAAGACAACAGCCTAAATCATTGAAAGATAGCCCAATGAGCAACTTTTATAAGAAACAGGCTGAGAAAGGTGAGACGAGTCCGAAGCGGATCGATTCAGAAGGGTTTGATGCCGATGGTATTGGCGCCGTACGCGTGCGCAAAGCCGGTGAACTTGCACCTAACAACGAAACTCCTGCGGCCAACCCTTATTTGAAGCAGGAAGTAAAGCTAGAACCTAAGCCTGAATTTAAACCACAAGAGTTTAAATCAACAGAATTTAAACCAGAGTTGAAAGTTGGCCCTAAACACGAGCCAGTGACAGCTCAGCCTGATTTTAGCTTGCAGCCACCCGTGGCAAAAGAGCAACACCGTGGCCCGAAAGTCTCGCGTCAAGAGCCCGTCTTGAACACTCAAGCGAGCACGCAAACTCCGCCAATGGGTCAATCCCATGCGGCTATCGTCGCGCAAAAAGCGGCTGAGCAGGAACATGCGTTACGTAGTGCAGCTCCGCAGCAAACGGCCTTGTTTGACGAAAATGAATATAAAGAAGATAGCTATCAAGAAGAGGTTGCCGAACAAGCCGCTGAAGATGAGTTAGGTGAACCACGCGACGTACTGGTATTACACGTGGTCGCTAAAGAGGGCCTACAGCTTAACGGCGCCGAATTGCTGCCTTGTTTCTTAACCTTGAATTTTAAATATGGCGATATGAATATTTTCCATCGCCATGTGGATAATGCTGGCAATGGTAAAGTATTGTTCTCGATAGCGAATATGCTAAAGCCTGGTGTGTTTGATCCGGATAATATGGAGCAGTTCAGTACCCAAGGTGTGGTGTTTTTCATGACTTTGCCTTGTTACGGTGACGCCCTAATGAACTTTTCAATTATGCTTAACTCGGCGCGCCAACTTGCGGATGATATCGATGCGGTCGTGCTTGACGGACAACGCCAACCTTGGGGTGAGTTCACTAAGCAAGATTATTTACACCGCATTCGCGCTAACGCTTAAGCCGACACCGCAACTTGGCGGTTAATAGATTGATGAGGCCGCTATTGCGGCCTCATTTTTTGTGATCTAAAGAATTCTGGATAAAGAATATGCAAGACATTCAAATCGATACACTTCTGTCTAAAGACGTCACCCCAGAAAACGCATCGCAGGTGATGCAGGCGCTCAGCCAATCGCTGAACGAGCACAACATTCGTTACTATGTGGACGATGCTCCGAGCATTACCGATTCTGAGTACGACAGGTTGATGCAGCGTTTACTCAAGTTAGAAGCCTTGTATCCCCATTTGATTGTCGCTGATTCACCGACTCAAAGGGTGGGCGGATTAGCGCTCGCCAAATTTGATCAAATCACGCACCTTAAGCCTATGTTGAGTTTAGATAACGCCTTCGATGAGGCGGATTTCAGTGCTTTCCATAAGCGTGTCACCGATAAAGTGGGTGAGGTGAGCTTTTGTTGTGAGCCTAAACTCGATGGCCTTGCCGTGAGTATCTTGTATCGGCATGGTGTGCTCGAGCGTGCGGCGACGCGCGGCGATGGTTCAGTGGGTGAAGACATCACTGAAAATGTTAAAACCATTAAATCGATCCCGCTTAAATTACGTGGTCATGATTTTCCCGAGCTCGTTGAAGTGCGCGGCGAGGCTTTTATGCCAAAAGCCGCTTTTGAAGCTTTGAATGACAGGGCGCGCGCCAAAGATGAAAAACTCTTCGTGAATCCGCGTAACGCAGCAGCCGGTAGCTTGCGACAACTTGACAGTAAAATTACTGCTGCCCGTTCATTGGCTTTTTATGCCTATGCGCTCGGTGTGGTGGAGCCGGATTCCCATCCGTTAGCTAAAACCCATTTCGAACAGTTGCAACAGCTTAAATCGTGGGGTTTACCCGTAAGTAGCGAAATTAAAGTCTGCGCTGAACTAAGCCAAGTCTATGACTACTACAAAGATATTCTCAGCCGTCGCGGTGATTTAGCCTTTGAAATCGATGGCGTAGTGATGAAAGTTAACGACATTGCCCAGCAGCAACGTTTAGGCTTTGTGGCTAAATCACCCCGCTGGGCGATTGCTTATAAGTTCCCCGCACAGGAGGAAATGACCCAACTTGAAGGCGTTGATTTTCAAGTGGGCCGCACAGGTGCTGTCACGCCAGTGGCACGCTTAAAGCCAGTGTTTGTTGGTGGCGTCACTGTATCAAATGCGACGCTGCACAATGCCGATGAAATTGCCCGCTTAGGCATTAAGGTCGGTGACACTGTGATCATCCGCCGCGCTGGCGATGTGATCCCACAAATTGTTGCCATAGTGCCCGAAAGACGCCCTGAAACGGCGACAGACATTGTATTTCCGCATAATTGCCCTGTGTGTGGCAGTTTAGTCGAGCGCCTAGAAGGTGAGGCTGTGGCTCGCTGTAGCGGTGGTTTATTCTGCGAAGCGCAGCGTAAAGAAGCGATTAAGCATTTTGCATCCCGCAAGGCTTTAGATATCGATGGTATGGGCGACAAAGTCGTTGAGCAATTGATTGATAAAGAGTTAGTTCAAAGTCCTGCGGATCTGTTTAAGCTCACCGCTTCCATGATGACTATGCTTGACCGCATGGGGATGAAGTCGGCAACCAATTTAGCTGCCGCGATTAAAGCAGCCAAAACCACCACTCTCGCGCGTTTCTTATATGGCTTAGGTATTCGCGAAGTGGGCGAGGCGACGGCAGCAAACCTGGCGGCGCACTTTGCCAGTCTAGATGCGCTGCGGGAGGCAACTGTGGAGCAGTTAACTGAAGTAGAAGATGTTGGTGCTGTCGTTGCCCAGCATGTGGCCCATTTTTTTGCCCAGCCCCATAACCTTGAAGTTATTGATGCTTTAGTTGCTGCTGGTGTTCATTGGCCCGCCATTCAAGCACCTAGTGCAGATGCTCAGCCGCTTAAAGGCCAAACTTGGGTATTGACTGGCACCTTAAATCAGCTCAATCGCAATGATGCTAAAGCTCAGTTGCAGGCGCTGGGGGCGAAAGTGGCAGGCAGTGTCTCCAAAAATACCGATTGTTTAGTGGCAGGTGAGGCGGCAGGTTCAAAACTGGCTAAAGCGCAGGAGCTTGGTGTTAAAGTGATGGATGAAGACGAGCTGTTAGCACTTCTCGCCGCGAACGCTTGATTGGCGTCAGTTGAGAGAGGGCGTTGGCTTGATGTTGATTCAATGCTGGCTGTAGCGGCTGCAGCCTTGTATCGAGGAGTGAATACCGCCGAATAGCCGATATTAAATAGTGCCTGGCCCAAGGCGCTATTTTTTTGTCTGAAAATAATCAAGGTGCGGAAAGATTATCTGCTTTGGCTATTGAATTAACTGCGATTGGCACCATCTCCTTGATATGCTGTTTTAGATTTTGCTGATTGGAAACCTATTTGAATTTTAGTCACATCACTTGGCTCGATGATAAAGGCCACATTAAACCGCCCATCTTTTTATATGCGCTTTTGGCTTATCTCGCGCGTGGTTGGTGTATTTTTATCGCCTCGCTGACTCAGATGGGTGATCGTTCTGAGTTAGTGCGGATTTTTTACCCTGAAAAGTCAGATTTTTTGCTAGCACTCGGTGCGGGACTTGGCGCGGTTTTGATTTATCTTGTGGTGATAGCTGAACGTCGACGTTCGCCCCAATGGTTAAGACCGATTTTTGTGCATTTAAAATGGGGGTTGTGGTTGCTGTTGATTATTGATGGCGTTTTGTTGGGTCAGCGATTGTTCCATGGCCAATTTCTGTTTCATTGGAGTCTTGCTTTAGATGCTTTAATGTTGTTTTGGTCGAGTATTTATCTTATTAAATCGAAGCGACTCAGTTATTACCTCCGTGATTGGCCAAAAGAAGAAGCTAAAGAACTTCAGCCTTAGTTTTTATCGTATTGTTATATAATAACTTTATTTAGATCTGAGCGGTGGGGCACATGACGATGTGTTCTATCCCTCAGTTTGATAAGGATTTTTACCTTATTTCGCCATTGAATTCTTTGAATCATCTATAGTTATATGTACTTAGCTTAAATGTGCCCTGTTGGATACGCAGATGAGGCCATCTGTTTATACCCACATTACATTTGAAAGGAGTCATATTGCGTGGCAAAAGTACCTCAAAAAAAGTTGTTACTGTCAGAAATTCAACTTGGCATGAGAGTCAAGTTGCCTTTGTCATGGACGAACCACCCTTTTTTATTTAACCGTGTTGATATTAGCAGTGCCGCTCAAATCGAAATGATCCGTGGCTTAGGTGTTCCCTATGTTTTTTTGTTATCTGAATTGAATCGCGGATCGGAGACAGTTAGGGAAGATAAGGATGTTGAATATGAAATTGAAGTTCCACCTGAGCGAGATCTTAAGGCCGATACCCGTAAGGCGATACGTTTAAGCCAAAAACGTTTCCTTGAGAACGTAAATAACTGCAGAAATGTATTTGGCAAGATAGCCAGTGATCCCGAAGGTGCCTATCGATTGTCGGCGTCATTGGTAGAAGACTTGCTCAGCCATCTACAGGAAGTTGAAAAACCTTTCCTCACTTTGGTTGGAATGGATGATAACGATGTCAGTGTGACCCAGCACGGCGTCTCCGTGGCAGTATTAGCAATGATGATGGGCCATGCACTGGATTTAAGTCCAAGGGAACTGCGTGATATTGCTCTTGGTAGTTTGTTACATGATATTGGTAAACTTAAGGTACCTGATGTTATTCGCCGTAAGCGTGGAGCCTTAACGCCTCATGAGTCAAATTATCTGCAAATGCACCCTAATTTCGCCTATGACATGCTCAATCGTTCCGGATTATTCCCAAAAGAAGTACTCCACATTGTGCTACACCACCATGAGTTTATTGACGGTTCAGGTTTCCCTGATGGGTTAACTGACCATAAAATTCCTATCATTACGCAGATCGTAAGTTTGGCAAATGACTACGATCAACAGCTCAGTGGTCAACAAATATCCTCCCCTCAAGTCGCTTTAGGTTATTTGTTTAAGAATCGGGCCACTAAACATGCCGAATCTTTAATCGCTATTTTGGTTAAAATTCTCGGTATTTATCCACCAGGAACCATAGTGAAACTCTCCGATGGCTGTATCGCAAAAGTCATGATGACGACTAAAGATGTGAGTCAACCCCAAGTGTGGGCCTGCAAAGAGGATGGCAGTGAACCATCGCTGCGTTTTTTAAGTAATGAAGGCGTGACAGTACAAAAAGCCATCAAGGCGGAAGAGTTGTCCGAGGGGGCTATTCGTACATTACAAGTCGATAAAGGGATTAGTTTTTATTTTAGTTCGCTACAAACTTGAATCTTATACGCTAAGTTCCGTATTCTATCCGCTGATGTGATTCCCTTAGGGCTAATATGGCGAATGTAAAAGCAGAAAACAGCGCAGTAAAATCCAGTGTTGCTTTGGTCGGTTGTGGTTGGTTTGGTTTTGCTTTGGCAAAGCAACTTGTCCATGAGGGCTATCGAGTCACTGGCTGTAAGCGGAGTGCCGAAGAATTATCGGTATTAACTGAAGTCGGGATTGAAGCCTATCCGCTGCAATTGGGCCACGAAGCATCCTCTGCCCCCGATGCTCAGGCGTTAAGCGGTTTATTTCAGACCGATTATTTAGTGGTCAATATTCCTCCCCGATTAAAGCGTGGTAATGCCGCTTATCTTGAAGAATTACAACAACTCATCGTATTAACTCAAGGCTGGCAATATCAGCGGCTTGTGTTTATCAGCACTACGGGCGTATATCCGACCCAAGATAAATTGATGACAGAAGCCGATGCGATGGCAGAATCAAGCGATAGCCAAGTGCTGTTAGATGCTGAAGCTTTATTTCAAGCATTGCCCCATACCTGTATCGTTCGTTTTGCTGGACTCGTTGGTCCTAAACGTCATCCTGGGCGTTTTCTTGCTGGAAAAACCGATGTGAGTGGGGCGAATGTCGCAGTAAATTTAGTCCATCTTAGCGACTGTGTGCGCGCCGTTAGCGCCATTCTCGCGGCAACTCATTCTGGATTATCAGTGGCACCGATTTATAATCTTTGCGCACCTTCACATCCGACTAAAGCTGAGTTTTATCAAACTGCTGCCGAATCTCTAGGTTTAGTCGCGCCAGAATTTAATCAACAATCTATGCCGAGTAAAGTCATCCAAGCTGACGCGATTGTCACAGATTTAGGCTTTCGATATCAGTATGTTTCGCCGCTGGATATGCTAGCGGCATGTTGAGAAAGGTTCATTACTGTAAAAGGTAAAAGTCGAACTTTTAGGTTATCTTTGGGTTCCAAATTTGCTTGAGCAAATGTGTAATCCTTATTTAAGCAAATGACGAATAAAAAGAGACAATATAATGAGCGTATTTAATCGAGTTCGACCTATAGCAGTATTTGCGTGCGGATTAATGCTGAGTGCCAGTTTTGCCCTGCAGGCTGCAAGTTTCGAAGAAGGCAAGGATTATGTCACTGTGGCGGGCATTACCGAAACGCAAAAGCCAGTGCTGCGGGTAATGCCGTTCACTTAAGAGTGAACGGCATTTTTCTTTGGTCTAACCGGAAACTTGTTTTTGCTCATTTTAAGAACTCGTGGATATGCCCTTTCCCGTTTACCATCCAGCTTAAATTGCCGTGCATTTCGTTCTATATCCAATACGTCTCTCGGGACATTCCCCGGTGTTTGTGATGGCAGTTGTGTCAACTTGAAGATGATATAACTCGCCGCATCCCGAAAACTCAGTTGATTGGGGTGGACCGATGGCAAGCTTTTGGCCATCAGTAACATCTTATATCGGATTAGATTGTAGGCCAGCAGTATGCCCCACAGCTCTTGAGTCACCAGTTCTGGTAGCTGACTGCGGAGCGTAAAACGGCTCTCCAGTAGATGTTGTTTCATCTCTCTGTAGCCCAGTTCGATTTCCCATCGATGGGCATATAAGTCGACGATGTCTTCGCTGGGGTAACGCATCGGGTCAGTCAACGAGGTCAAAATGGCGACTGACTTACCTTTCACTGTCTTAGTCAATAAACGCGCTTCAAGAGTTTCAGGGAGCTGCGGCCATTTCTTTCTGGCTTGAGGTGTAGTGGTGAGTTTCACCCACTGGTCATGCTTTCCTAGCGTTCGCACCACCTCATATTGAGTGCCTTTCTTCAATGGCAACAACCAGTGGCTATCAGGTTGCGCTTGCTGCCAAGCGTGTAACAGGCCGAGCGAGTAAAATCCTCGGTCAAATAGGGTTAGGCTGTGATTGGGAATGCTAGGAATGAGCTGGGACGCTAAGTTCATTTCATTTTCAGCAACCGAATCAAAGGCGCTGTTGACCAACAAATGGCTGCTTAATTCCATCAAGCAAACCATGCGAATTTGCGGATAAGCCGCTTCGCCTGAAGCGTTTGCGGTACGCGCAAAGGCGGCTTGATTTTGGACACTATCGGGTGTCCGCCACACTACACCGTCAACACCATACAAGTTAAGGCCGCACCAATGAGGATGTTCAGCTCTCGCGTGCCAGGTATTGGCGCTGCGACTAAATACTTCTCTAATAACCTCACTGCCCAATCGTTTACGAGCCTGAGTCACGGCGCTGCGTGCAACATAATCAATCTCTTGCGGCAAAACAATATCGAGTTTGTTGATGAGTGACCGAACAGACTCCCCTCGGAACAAAGCCATTCCGATAACGGCCCAAATCATCGCGTCCATCGGCAATTTACGCCGTCTTAACGTCGCAACGCCCTGAGAGTCTAGACAAGATTGAATTAACTCAGGTTCTAACACATCTGCTAAGCAGGTGAATTCGGTTAGGCGGGTAATATGAGTACGGGCGAGTGCTTCTGAGAGTTGCATAAAAAATCCGATGACATGAGGTCATCGGATTTTGATCTTTTCAGCGAGATCGTCAAGCGATCTGTCTTAACTGATCGGCATTAAGTGCTGCGGGAGTTTTTTTCTTATAACTGTACACATTGTTATAAGCAAGAACCGCTCATTGAGTCGACAGTAAAGCTGCTTGGTAAAGATGTGGCCTTTGAGCGTACCCCCGTTGGTGCAGGTCGTCCTGCTTGGGAATTGAGCCAGTTTGCCTATTATATGGCGCAAAAATTAAAGATGACTAAGCAAACCCATGGTGCCATTTTTAAGCAAATTCATGAGAAAGGTGAGCAATTTACCACCCTTGAGCAAGTAAAAGCCTTTTTCCTTGCCCAAGGCGCTAAGGCAGATGATGTCGATGCCGCGATGAATTCCGTCGATGCTAAATTCACCCTAATGAATTATGACTCTCAAGCTGAGCTTGCTGGGATCAAGGGGGTACCGTCATTACTGGTTAATGGCCGTTATATGCTGACCTCAACCGCACATACCGCAGAAGAATTGGCGGCGTTAGTGAAGTTTTTAGCTGCGAAGTAACGGCATTTTATAGACGGACGGCATGTGATTTATCATGCGATGAAAGTAGCTTTTTGCGAGTAACCTTTAGTCACGTTTCCTCAAAGTAGATTGAGTAACCCAGCATAGGCTGGGTTATTTTTTGTTGTTAACCTGCAAGGTGGCTATGAGTCAAACCCTAACATTTTGACGAAATGACATGATGAAATAAAACGGTAAGCAATTGGGCTGACCTAGGTTTGATGAGAGATTTAACGTCTCTAATTAATTGAGGAACTCATGATTAAAATTCTCAATAATCTAGGCTAAAAATCTCAATTATCTGATTTTTAGCCAGTCTAGAGCCGTATTAAAGGTCATTTAAATTTCTAATTTCCCTAGTTCAGACAATAAGTTATTTCTATTTATTGGATGAAAATCCTCTTTCTCCATTCACATCCCACTCATTCATGTTCGACATTGGTCTAACCTGTTAAAAAAGTTAAAACCGCATCAAAATGTAATATCATTGTTAACTCTTTGAATTTCTTTCTATTCGCTATTTACAGACAGTGTTTTGAATCACGGGTTAGACGAAAGTCGTGATTGTGCTCACACCAGCTGTTGCTAGATTAAACATGACTTAAAATTAAAACAGCACAGGGGAGTCACTATGGGTTTTGAAAACAACGACAAGGCAAAGGGTTATTGGCGCGAGAATATTCGTCTCGTACTGAGCTTATTAGCCATTTGGGCGGCAGTTTCTTTTGGATGCGGCATTTTATTGGTTGATGTACTCAATGAAGTCCATTTCATGGGATTCAAATTAGGTTTCTGGTTTGCACAACAGGGATCTATGTATGTATTCGTTGCGCTTATCTTTGTCTACGCGGCAAAAGCCAACGCCTTAGATAAAAAATATAACGTACAAGAAGACTAAGGAGCTTTGAGATGGATGTTCAAACACTCACATATATTATCGTAGGGCTCTCATTTGCGCTCTACATTGGGATTGCAATCTGGACCCGTGCGGGTTCAACCAAAGAGTTCTATGTTGCTGGTGGCGGTGTTCACCCCGTGGTGAACGGTATGGCAACGGCGGCAGATTGGATGTCAGCGGCGTCATTTATTTCGTTAGCGGGTATTGTGTCTTTCGTCGGTTACGATGGTAGCGTGTACTTGATGGGCTGGACGGGCGGTTACGTATTGCTTGCCCTTTGTATGGCACCGTATTTACGTAAATTTGGTAAGTTTACTGTGCCAGATTTCGTCGGTGAGCGTTATTACTCACAGGCGGCACGTACAGTCGCGGTTATCTGTGCTATCTTTATTTGCTTTACGTATATTGCAGGGCAAATGCGTGGCGTGGGTGTTGTGTTCTCGCGTTTCCTTGAAGTGGATGTGGATACTGGCGTATATATCGGTATGGCGGTCGTGTTCTTCTACGCGGTACTCGGTGGTATGAAAGGGATTACCTACACTCAGGTTGCCCAATACTGCGTACTGATTTTCGCCTTTATGGTTCCGGCTATTTTCCTTTCAGTGATGATGACAGGCCACTTAGTTCCGCAAATTGGTTTTGGTGCTGAGTTACTGGATGCCGCTGGCAATAATAGCGGTGTGTATTTGTTAGAAAAACTCAATAACGTTTCGGTTGAGCTCGGCTTTGCACCTTACACCGACGGTTCTAAGAGCATGATAGATGTGTTCTGTATTACGGGTGCCTTGATGGTGGGGACTGCGGGTTTACCCCATGTTATCGTGCGTTTCTTCACTGTACCTAAGGTGAAAGATGCACGTATCACTGCAGGATGGTCGCTTGTTTTTATTGCGATTATGTACACCACAGTGCCTGCATTAGCAGCGTTCTCCCGCGTGAACATGATTGAAACTATTAACGGTCCCGATTCTAAAGGTGTGGCTTATGAGTCTGCACCAGATTGGATTAAGAACTGGGAAAAAACCGGTTTGATTAAGTGGGATGACAAAAATGGCGACGGTAAAATTTACTATTCGTCAGGTAAGATTGAAGATCCCGCTAGCAAAAATGAAATGAAGATTGATAACGACATCATTGTACTCGCTACGCCAGAAATCGCTAATTTACCAGCTTGGGTTATCGCCCTCGTGGCGGCGGGTGGTTTAGCAGCTGCGTTATCAACATCTGCAGGCTTGCTATTGGTGATTTCAACGTCGGTTTCACACGACCTATTGAAAAAGAATTTAATGCCTAACCTTTCCGATAAAAAAGAGCTGCTATATGCTCGCTTGGCGGCAGGTATTGGCATTGTGATTGCGGGTTACTTTGGGGTGAACCCTCCTGGTTTCGTGGCGGCAGTGGTGGCATTCGCCTTCGGATTAGCGGCTTCCTCACTGTTCCCTGCCATTGTTATGGGTATTTTCTCTAAGACAATGAATAAAGAAGGTGCGATTGCCGGTATGTTAACGGGTCTACTGTTTACTGCTGGTTATATCATCTACTTCAAGTTTGTTGATCCAACGGCTAACATAGCTGCTAACTGGTTCCTGGGTATTTCACCAGAAGGTATTGGTATGGTAGGCATGTTAGTGAACTTCGGTGTAGCAGCGATAGTGAGTCGAGTCACTGCGGCAACACCACTGCATGTTCAGGAGATGGTTGAATCGATTCGTTTCCCTAAAGGTTCGGGTGAAGCAAGCGGCCACTAACCTTACAGCGTAATGGTGAGTATCAACACAAGAGAGCGCTTCGGCGCTCTTTTTTATGGCTCTTTGGCCAGCCTTTATCACTCTGTGGGGCGTCACTTTATTATGCTTGCGGCTGACTTTAGTCGAATGTAGCGTAGCGACAATGCAGGCTATAGTGATGACATCTCAGTAAAAATTCGCCTAAAAAAGGTGTTGCCTATGAATGCCAGTGAGTTACAACCCGTAGTGCAATTTCTACAGGGACTTGTGCCCTTTGATGCTCTGCCTGAGGATGTAGTCGTGCGCTGCGCTAAGGCTGTTACTGTTGGGTATTACAGCAAAGCCTCTGGTTATGTTAATTTCGACGCGAATTCGCCTAAGTTGTATATGGTGCGTAGCGGCGCCTTTGAGGTGCGCGATCCTGACGGCGTGTTGGTGGATAGAGTGGGCGAGGGTGAGTTTTTTGGCTTTTCTACTTTGTTATCAGGGGAAAAAGTCGTTAATAAAGTCGCGATTCTTGAAGACGGTCTAGTTTATCATCTGCCCCAAGCCTTGTTTGATAGCCTTAGGAGTGAGAGTCGTCACTTCGATAAGTTTTTTACCCGCGCCTTCGCAAAGCGTTTACGCCATGAGGCCCGCTTTAAGGCAAAGGATCTGACGACCACAAGTCGGATCAGCACGTTAATGTCTTCCACTCCCATCGTTATTGATGCCCAAGCTAGCGTGACTCAGGCGGCACTCTTGATGCGAAATCGCCGAGTATCGTCCTTATTGGTGACGGATAATCATAAATTGGTTGGCATCTTAACCGATAAGGATTTGCGTAATCGCGTGTTAGCTGCAGGGCTTGATGGCAACGTTGCTGTGCATCAAGCCATGACGGTTTCACCTATCTCGATTTCCTCCAATGCATTGATTTTTGAAGCCATGCTGCTGATGAGTGAGCATAACATTCATCACTTACCGATTATCGATCAAGATAAAGCTATCGGTATGGTGACCAGTACTGACATCTTGCGCGGGCAGGGCTCACAACCGCTACTGTTGATTGGTGAGATTGAACGGCAGCAGGATCTTGCCAGTTTAATTGACGTCAGTAAGCAAATTCCCCTATTGCTGCAAAATCTTATTAGTGCCGATGCCAGAGCTGAAGAAATTGGTCGAGTGTTAACCTCTGTCACCGATGCGCTGACGCGGCGATTAATTGTGCTCAATCAACAATTGCTTGGTGAACCGCCAATGGCCTTTTGCTGGTTGGCATTTGGCTCGCAGGGACGACAAGATCAGGCTGCGTGTTCAGATCAAGATAATGGCTTGTTAGTCGCAGAAGAGATGGATGATTTTGCTAAAGGTTATTTTGATGCCTTAACCCATGCCGTGTGCGCAGGGCTTGATCAATGCGGTTATGAATTTTGTCCCGGCAATATTATGGCGCAAAATCCCCAATGGCGGATGTCACTCAAACAGTGGCAACAGGTATTTGAAAAATGGGTCATAACGCCTGAGCCTAAGGCGTTAATGCACGCCAGTATTTTCTTCGATATGCGATCGGTTTACGGTCCACAAACCCTGTTTGATGCCTTACAGGATAAAGTCTTGGCTCAAACCCGCGATAACGATATTTTCCTCGCGGGTATGACTGGCAATTCGCTGGTGGAGTCGCCGCCGCTTGGATTTTTCCGCAAATTTGTACTCGAGCGGGATGGTAGCGAAGTTAAAGGCATAGATTTGAAGCATAAGGGTAATGCTTTGATCAACGATATTGCCCGTGTTTATGCCTTGTCTGCGGGCATTAAAGAAGTGAATACTGCAAAACGTATTCGTGCCTTGATGGATGCGAATATTCTCAATCGACAAGATGCGCTCAATTTGGCTGATGCCCACGAGTTTATCGCCCATATGCGGTTATCGAACCAAGGTTATCAACATAATCAAGGGGTAGAGGTGAGTAATTATTTGCTGCCTGGGCATTTATCTTCGCTGGTTCGTCATCAGTTACGTGACGCTTTTAAAGTCGTGCATGAGGCGCAGGCGGGGATGAAGATGAAATTTATGCGAAGCTTTTGATATGAATACATTGTTGCTGAAAACTCAGCTCAATTGGCGGGCGCTGCGTTGCCAACATCATTTATTTAAAGGCTATTATCAGTCGCTGTTGCCTCAGCTGACAATGCCGTTATCCGAAGCGCCGTTAATGGCGATGGATTTGGAGATGACAGGGCTCAATCCACAGCAAGACCAAATTCTCAGTATTGGATTGGTGCCGATTGAGCGCGGTGAGATCCCGTTGGCACGCGCCGAGCAAAAGTTAGTGCAAATTCGCGGTAGTGTAGGCCAAAGTGCGACGATCCACGGCATTCTTGATAATCATTTGGTACAAGCCGTCACCATTGAGGAAGCCATGGGCTGGTTTATCAATCAAACCTATGGACGCGTGCTGGTGGCACATCATGCCCGTTTAGATTGTCGTTTTTTACAGCAGGATTTATTGACGATTTATCATCAAGCCCTTGTTTTACCTGCAATCGATACTTTAATAGTTGAAAAGCACCGTTTACTACGGGAGCACTCAGTGATTAAAGAGGGGAGTTTGCGCCTTGGCGCTTGTCGCGAGCGTTATGGTTTACCTATTTATGCGGCCCATAGCGCGCTGACCGATGCCTTAGCTTGTGGGGAATTATTACTCGCGCAAATGGCCGCCATGGGCGGTGCAGCAAAGCTTACTGTGGCTGATTTACTGCAAAAATCGACTTAGTCAGTGTTAACAGAAATCACTCTTTGTGGTGAGTGAATCCATTTGAGATGGATTGATTTCACTTTGATTTCATCTTAGGTTAATCACTGACAAGCTAAACTCAGTTGACATTTAATCCTCTGTTCGAATTCAACCTGCCGTTAACTTGGCAATCCAACCAACTTGTACTTCACTCTACTAAGTTGAGTGTGTAGGAGAATATGATGCCGTTACCTTTACTTTGGGTGGGTGGTGCCGTAATCGGTGCGGTTTTGCTGGCCGATGAGCGCCAGCAGCGTCAACAGCTTGAGCGTGACAGATTACTCGGTAAGGCCCCTAAGTACCCCGTTGCCAAGCGCGCTATGGTGGCACCGCCGAGTCAATGGCAAAAGGGATTAAAACCAGTATCGCCAATTCCTGGCAGTATCGTCTGTTGTTATGTTTTTGGCGTGATTGAGCATACTGGCATTTGGCTTGGTGATGATTGCCTCGTAGAGTTACATGGCTCAGGGCTGGTACGGGCTGTATCGGTAAAGCGTTTTTTAGCGGGACGGACCGGTAGCCAAATCTATATTGCCTGTAATCACCAACATCAGCCTCTTATTGCCGACTCTGTGTTGCCCCGCGCTGAACAGGCGATTTATCAGTATCGGGAATATGATTTATTCGACAACAATTGCCATCGATTTGTTTGGTCTTGTATTAGTGGCAGCGAAGGCGTGATTAAAGGCTTTAATGAGTTAAATCAAAAACTCGCCGAACATTTTAATCAAGCTATCTATTGGGATGAGATGATCATTAGCAAGCTGAATGAATAAGTTCTGTAGTCATATACTAAAAAAGCCATCGCTTAAGATGGCTTTTATGTTTTAGTGAAACACTATGTAATCGTTTTGCAGAAACCGTTTACGGCTTACAAAAATAATCTACAGCGCGTTTGACTAACTCTATGCCTGTTTTATCACAAGGCGGTAACTCGGCATCACTGATATTGATAGGTGTGACACGACTTCCCCATTGCAGCAAGAGTGCGGCAGAGGTTAAGCCTGCGCCAAAGGCACAAGAGAGTATGGTTTGATTCGGCTTGATAATGCCTTGTTCTAACGCATCACAAATCGCAATTGGAATCGTCGCCGCCGAGGTATTGCCATAATTAGCGATGTTCACGAAGGCTTTTTCTTTCGGGATTTTCATTCGGCTAACTAAGGTATCAATAATACGTTCGTTGGCTTGATGCGGGATCACGAGATCCACTTCATCCTTATCAACACCACATTTTTCAAGCACTTTAGTGCTCAATTTATTCATTCCGTTAATCGCACGCTTGAAGATTTCTTGGCCATCGAATTCAATGAAAAAGTCCAATGAGTCGGCTGAGAATCTGTCCATCGCCGTGCCAAAGCCCGCTTTCAGAATATCACGACCTTCAGGATCGTTATTCAGTTCATAACCGAGCACGCCACCGGCAACATCTGTCGCTTCAACCACAACGGCACCCGCACCATCACCAAATAGCACTGCAGTTTCGCGGCGCGACCAATCTAAATAGAAAGATAAACGTTCAGCACCAATGACTAATACTTTCTTGCTCTGGCCACTCTTGATTTGTGAGCTGGCTAAACCTAATCCATATAAGAAGCCACTGCAGGCAGCATTGATATCGAATGCGGCACAACTGGCGCCAATATTAGCTTGTACAGTGGATGCAATATTTGGGATCAAAGTGTCTGGGCTGGCACTGGCCAGAATGATCATGTCGATTTCACTGCCATCAATACCCGCTGCTGCGAGCGCACGTTGTGCTGCAACTGAAGCAAGTTCAGAGGTATTTACATGACTGATATGGCGCTGGCTGATCCCTGTGCGAGATTTGATCCATTCGTCGGATGTCTCGATAAAGGTAGCAAGATCATCGTTGGTCAGCGTGGCTGGTGGAACACATTTGCCCCAACCTGTGATAGTGGCGTACTGCATGGTGGTTTCTCTCAAATAAAAAAGGCAGAACCTGAGCGCTGCCTTGAATCGACAACAAAGCTTATCGGCAACTCTAATGGCCGTCCGTGATCTAGACCACCTGTTTGGCGACGAGATCTCGAATTGTCATTGCGGCATGCAGAATATGATGACGCAGTAGCGCCGTCGCTTTTTCTGTTTCTCTCAGTTTGCAGTGGTTGAGCAAAGCCCTGTGCTCATGCTCTGCGGCAGGAATTCCCCCCGCGAGCAATAACTGCAAACGAATGTATCTATCACAATTAGTATTGAGGCCGTGAACAACCTCAAGGGTGTGTGGGCGATTAGCCGCCTGATATAAGCAAGTGTGAAATTGCGTATTCAACTCGCTCCAACTGGCGACGGCATCTTCATGTTTGAAGGCCGACTCCAATTGCTCGAGTACACGTTCTGCTTTTTCTAAATCAGCCTCTTGAAGTCGTGGGATCGCTTTCGCAAGCAGATCGGTTTCGATCATTGCACGTAATTCAAAAAGTTCGGTGACTTGTTCGACGGATAACACGGTCGCGGTCGCACCTTTATGGGGCTCAAACTTAACGAGTCCTTCGGCTTCGAGTTGCAATAATGCTTCTCTCACCGGAATACGGCTGACATTTAACGCTTCAGCCAAGGCACTTTGTCTGAGGGGTTCTCCTGCGGCTATGTCACCTGAAAGAATTCTCTCTCTGAGCACTTCCACAACTAACTGGGTGCGGGTTTTGTGGACGATAGGCGTAGTTCGACTCATTATTTCCGTCTATTTCGGGTATTTTCTCGTTATTTGCCCAAGATTACCGTTAAAAACACCACAAATAAAGGGAAATGCTTGATTGAGTGCAGCATCTAAGAGACTAACAATGTCCAAACGACGGGGTTTTTTGTGGTTTTCTCTTACGATTTGAAGCGCATTACTTGCGAGTGGCTTCGATGGTAACAGTGGCAATTATTTGTAAAAACGCTGTTCAGCTTCTTCGATTGAGTATTTTGATTAAAAAGTGCAATTACACATTTCACTGCTGGATTTTTTGTACGCTGATTTGGTGGGACAATTACTATCTCGCATAGACACAAGCTGTACATAGAGATTTGCCTGTACAGCCACGAAATATCACTAACGTGCAATTTAGCGCTAAAAGCATAACTTCGCGGTGCAATTTCTGATAATGAATGGAATAATAGCGCGATAGCGCCTTAGGCGATTTGGGAGTATTACAGTGAGTCGAGCAGTATTTTTAGACCGTGATGGTGTGATTAACAAAGACCATGGTTATGTCCACCTAGTGGATGACTTCGAATATATTGACGGTGTGTTTGAATCTTGCCTCTCTTTAAAAGAAATGGGCTACAAGTTAGTTGTCGTCACTAACCAATCTGGTATTGCCCGTGGCATGTACACTGAAGACCAATTCCACAGCTTAACGGAGTGGATGGATTGGAACTTTGCCGACAAAGGGGTAGAGCTCGATGGGATTTACTATTGCCCACACCATGCCGAGAAAGGCATAGGGGAATATAAGGTCGATTGTGATTGCCGCAAACCTAAGCCGGGTATGCTTAATGATGCGGCGCAATTCTTAAAAATCGACTTAGCGAACTCAGTCATGGTTGGCGACAAAGCCGAAGATATGCAGGCTGCGAAAGCGGCGGGCGTGACTACTCGTATATTAGTGCGCAGTGGTAAGGTTATTGCTGATGACAGTGATGCCACTGTGGTACTCGACAGTATTGCCGATGTGCCGTCTTACTTAAAAAGCGTGGGTTAGTTGGAGTTCTACTACTTATAATCAGTTCATCATGGGCTGATTCGTCAACCAAGGTTGCGATATAAGCTGTGCCAGCTGTCGCTCTTGTTCGATAGAAATCAGAAGTAAAGCTATTTCGCATGAGATAAAGAGCTAACCAATAGGTTGGCTCTTGTCATTTCTAGCGCTGGATTAATCTCATCTTTGCCCTTAATTCAGCATAGATTCGATAATATTGGCGTTAAAACACACTTTTAGTTTAAAAAGTGTGCGCTTGAATCGTTTTTCGTAATTATTCGCGCCAAAGGGGTTGCGGTAAAATCTGACATCCCTATAATGCGCATCCACTGACCCAGCGGGGTCAAGGGTTAAACGCTGAATAAGCCGCTAACTATGCTCTTTAACAATTTATCAAGCAAATCTGTGTGGACACTCACAGGTGTTGAGTTAATCGAAACTGCTTAACCTGCGGGTTGGCAGTCAAAAATTTAAATCAATGTAACAATGAGTGTTCATAGTAATATGTACAGTTTGTTTCAGCCCTTCTTTTATAAAGAGTGCGAGAAACAAAAAATCAGAATTCATTGAGCCGCTGAAGTCGCAAGACGGAAGCAACAAAACTTTAATTGAAGAGTTTGATCATGGCTCAGATTGAACGCTGGCGGCAGGCCTAACACATGCAAGTCGAGCGGCAGCGCAAGGGAGTTTACTCCTGAGGCGGCGAGCGGCGGACGGGTGAGTAATGCCTAGGGATCTGCCCAGTCGAGGGGGATAACAGTTGGAAACGACTGCTAATACCGCATA
>NZ_JAKKSJ010000059.1:0-22674 GCF_025653365.1 Shewanella sp. SW32
GAAAACCAGTTGCACTGGGTGCTGGATGTGAGTTTAGGTGAGGATGCGTGCCAGATATACCGTGGTAATGCAGCGACTAATCTTGCCACGATGCGACACTTTGGTTTGAATATGTTACGCGCTGAGAAGCGAAAAATGAGTATCAGAAGAAAGCAGCGTCAGGCATTGATGAATGAGGCTTATTTGGATGCGGTGCTTGAAGCCGGCATGAGTGTGGTTATTAAATGACCACTCGTAATCTCACCCTGGAACCATTAGTGCTTAAGTTTTTTAATACTAAGTAACAGAAATACTGTATTCATATCGAGTCTAATGCCGAGTAATTTAAATGCTCGGCATTTATTTTTTCGTTAATTTACCTCAAATCTATTGTCCATAGATTTAGTCGTTAGAAGTTGCAACGCTTTCTTATGATCCCAATATTCTAAGAGTTTTGAATGATGAAAAAAGAAAACATATTGTTATTCTCACTGTCGTTAGCGGTATTTGGCATCATAACAACAGAGTTGTCTATTATTGGTTTGCTACCTTATGTTGTTCAACAATTTCAGGTAGACATTCAACAAGCTGGTTTCTTAGTTAGTATTTATGCCATTGTGGTTGCATTCACTGGTCCTTTTGTGACGCTATTTATGTCTGGGTGGAATCGTAAGTATGTGCTGGCTGGGATACTTGCATTATTTGTGGTGTCAAACTTGGTGTATGCGAATACGCAAGAATACTCCACCATGATGATATTCCGTATTTTACCCGCGTTAGTCCATGCGGTGTTCTTCTCGGTAACTTTAGTGGTCGCTACCAGTATGGTTGCAGAGAGTGAGCAGGCGAATGCCGCAGCGAAAGTATTTGCAGGTGTTGCAGTTGGCCTTGTTTTAGGTGTTCCAGTGAGTTCATTTATTGCGGAGCAATATTCTTTATCAGCAGCGTTTTATTTCGGCCTAACAGCATGTGCTATCGCTCTGGTGAGTGTTTTATTGTTGATGGAGAACATGCCCGTAAGAACTAAGATGTCATTTGGAGCGCAGGTAAATATCTTACGAAACCCTGCTATGTGGTTATCCTTGATGACTGTCGTGTCTATCTTTGCTGCAATGTTCTCTTCATATAGTTATATCGCTGAGTATTTGAGCACAGTGACAGGTATGAGTGGTAAGTTAATCAGTGCAATGCTGATGTGTTTTGGTATTTTTGGCGTAGTAGGTAATTTCATTTTTGGTCATCTAATTAATGCCAATATGCTAAGAGCCGTAGTGTTATACCCGATAATGCTTTTAGTGATATTTGCAATGATAAATTTTTTAGGTTTCTCATATTATTTTATGATTGCTATTATCGTTTTCTGGGGCGCGGTACACTCTGCAGGTTTATTGGTCAGTCAGACATGGATTATGGATGACGCTGGTGATGCACATGTTTTTGCTAATAGTTTATTTGTTTCATTTTCTAACTTAGGCATCACGATTGGATCGGCATTTGCCGGGTGGTTTATATATAAGATTGGCATCGAAAACTTATTTATGGTGAGTTTTATGTTCACTGCTTTAGCATTAGTCAGTATTTTGATTAAAGTTAAATTATATAAATCCCCCTTAAAAGAGTTAGTTTAAACCTGTTTTTCTTAGCGATTCAGTTTTAAGATATAAATGCGTTTGTATTGAAGGATAAACTTTCAACAAATTGTAAGGCAACTAATTCCTTGTACGACTTAGTGATGGTCATTTTGATGACTTAATCAGAGTAAGTTAATAGCGTAAGCTACGACCAGAGTATAAAATGGGTGTTAATCACTGAGCGGCAGCTAATTTGTGATGGATTAACAACGTTTTTATATACAATACTTTCGTATATCCATTGAGTGAGCTAACTATGAAATCGTCAAATAATCTGCAAGGTAAAGTGGCTTTTGTACAAGGTGGTAGCCGTGGTATCGGTGCCGCCATCGTTAAGCGTTTAGCGAGTGACGGCGCCGCGGTTGCCTTCACTTATGTGTCATCTGAAGCCCAATCACAATTGCTTGTTGACGAAGTTATATCGCAGGGTGGTCAAGCCATTGCCATTAAGGCCGACAGCACAGAGCCAGAGGCGATCCGTCGTGCCATTCGCGAGACCAAAGCGCACTTCGGTGGTTTAAATATAGTGGTTAATAATGCGGGTACGCTGATTTGGGATAGCATCGAAAATCTGACGCTAGAAGACTGGGAACGAACAATTAACACTAACGTGCGCAGTGTGTTTGTGGCGAGCCAAGAAGCCGCGCTGCACATGAATGACGGCGGCCGCATCATCAATATCGGTAGCACTAACGCTGAGCGTATTCCGTTTGTAGGTGGTGCGATTTACGGCATGAGTAAATCGGCATTAGTCGGTTTAGCCAAGGGATTAGCGCGGGATTTAGGCCCACGTGCGATTACGGTGAACAACATTCAGCCAGGCCCTGTGGATACCGATATGAACCCTGATAACGGTGATTCATCTGAGCCAATCAAGGCGATGGGTGCTCTGGGTCGCTTTGGTAAAGCCGAAGAGATTGCTAGTTTTGTCGCTTTTATCGCGGGTCCTGAAGCTGGCTACATTACAGGTGCGAGTTTGATGATTGATGGCGGGTTTTCAGCATAAGCTTTGTCTGTATTTATCTTTTAGGCAAAAAGTTTGATTCCAGTCATTAATAAGCCTGCACAAGAGTCACTCTGGCGGGCTTTGCTTAAGTTGTGGCTAGTTATGCAGAATCAATATGTTAGAGCATAAAAACTCCTTGAGTATGATGGTAAGACCTTAGTTCGTTGTTACTCAAATTATCCGTCAGCAAAGCGTGGTTTTATTGAAATGGTGGACTATGGCTTGAGTCAGGCAAGGCAAATTAATTTGCTTGTTGATGAACTATTGTTACAATCCGCCGGTCTTATCTGCAGCTAGCTGTGAATAGACGTTTATTTTTATCTTTATAATCAAAGAATAAGACGAAGGGAAATCCAAATTTCTAAGTTATCGACTAAGCAAACAGGCAACTTATGGGGCGTGATGGTGTTTACCATTCTGACCTTGTTCTGTTTGACTCAAAACAGTGGAATACTTAACTTGTTGCTCAAAGAGTCGAGCGCGCAAGCGATGTCGGCTACGTCTTTTTCTGGAGCTGGTTTTGGCGCCAACTCAGTTTTAAACTCAAGTTCAGCTTTAAACAGCAGCTCAGCTTCAAGCAATATGGCTAGTCACGTCGATGCCCAAATGGCGGGTACTGAGCTGGTCAAAAGCGATCCTAAAAAATGTGAATTGTCTGAGAAATCGATCCGAACCTGTATCGACACTCCGAGTAGCATCCCATTTCTTATCCTGTTGTTCCTACTGCCGTTACTTCCCCGCGCCTCCCGCGTGATAACACTGTTACCCATACAAGGTTATCAAGCTAAACCTAGGCGAATACATCTCACTCTCTGTCGCTTTCAAGAATAGAAATAATTTACTTATCAAACTGATAGGTGAGTTTATTCTGACGCCCATTCTCTAGCTCGATAGTTGGCTTTTCTTACCCGTTTACCGGTTAAAAGGACCATTACCCAGCTGCAGAACGTCCGCTTTTACACATCCTCTCTCCTATCAAATTTCTTGAATTAAGCCTGCTATCACACTGATTTTTCTTAAGCCATCACGCCCTTTGTAATGGGGGCAGAGTTAAGCAGTAAAGCAAGCATTTACAGGGCATAACGAACGGTTCATGCCAATGGGGACAAAATGAGTACATTAAAATCCATGTTAACCAGATTCTGGATACTCGCCTTAATAGTGACGAGCCCGTCGCTATTGGCCGCATCGACGGGGTGGTTAGTTAACGATAATCACCCGCCAGCCAAAGTACGCTTTATGCTGACGGGCGAAGTTGATCCCGCAACGAATACTTTGCCCGCGGTGCTTGAAGTACAACTTGAGGGTGATTGGAAAACCTATTGGCGCAGCCCTGGTGAAGGCGGTATCGCGCCGACGATAAAATGGAATGGCTCTCGCAATCTACAGCAAGTAGATTGGAGGTGGCCAGCGCCAGAGGAATTCTCATTATTGGGATTACAAACCTTTGGTTACAAAGGTAATACCACCTTTCCCTTAACCCTAAAAGTCGATGATATCGCTGCTCCAACTCAGCTGCGTGGCAAAGTGACCTTGTCGACCTGTACCACTATCTGTGTACTGACGGATTATCAGATTAGTCTCGACTTCACGCCCAATGCGCTGCAAGCGGATACCGATGCCATGTTGGCTTATAACAAGGCCGTGTCGCTTGTGCCACAAAAAGTGTTGTCCCAAGAGGGCCAGAATCCTGCGGTGACAATGGGTTGGGATGCCGCCAAAGGTCAACTTGAAGTCAGACTCAATGATGCCAACTGGCAGAGTCCAACCGTGATTATCGATGGCGAGCCAGATACCACATTCAAGCTAGTGAGCTTAAAGCCAAGCGAAAGAGATGCTAACGGCAAGCAATTGATTGGGATTTTTAGCGGTAAAAGTTGGCTGGGCGAGCCTGAAGTTTTGGGTAAATCACTGAACATAACTGTCGCCGATAGCGAGCGGGCGTTGGAATACAGCGCCGAGGTTAAGCCTGTGGTGATTTCCCAAGCAAGTACCTCGATATTTGGCATGATTTTGTTAGCGCTTATCGGTGGTTTGATCTTAAACGTCATGCCCTGCGTGTTACCCGTTCTCGGCATGAAGCTCAGTTCAGTGGTTGCTGCGCCTGATCTGAAGCGTAATCAAATCCGCCAACAGTTCATCGCATCAGCGCTGGGGATATTGGCCTCATTCTGGTTACTGGCTGGCTTTATCTTAATGCTTAAGCTCACGGGTCAAGCGATTGGTTGGGGTGTGCAGTTCCAAAACCCTTGGTTTATCGGCTTTATGGCGCTGGTGACCACAGTGTTTGCCTTCAATATGTTAGGTGTGTTTGAGATCAACTTACCCTCTAACGTGCAAACCAAGTTGGCGACAACGGGCGGCAATAATAACAGCGGCCATTTTTTACAAGGCATGTTTGCGACGCTGCTGGCGACACCGTGCAGTGCACCATTTTTGGGGACTGCGGTCGCCTTCGCCTTGGGCGCCGATGTACTGAGCCTGTTTGCCATCTTTACCGCGTTGGCCGTGGGTATGGCGTTCCCTTGGTTGATTGTGGCGGCATTTCCGCAAGTGGCGGGTTATTTCCCTAAACCCGGTCGCTGGATGAATACAGTCAAAGTGTTTTTCTCCGGCATGTTGCTCATCACCAGTTTGTGGCTGATTAGCCTGTTGGCCAGCTTTATTGATGTGCTCTACCTGTGGCCATTAGCGGGTGTCATTACACTGATATTTATGGTGTTTATGGCTAAGAAATATGGCGCGATTGCTATTGTGAGCTGCTTAGGTATCGGCATTTTACTGTCGGCGGTTATTGCATTTATGACGGCGAACCAGTGGGCTAAACCTTTACCTGCGGATCTTGCTTGGACGCCATTGGATCAAGCATTGATTAATCAGCAGGTTGCCAAAGGCAAAACTGTGTTTGTCGATGTCACTGCCGATTGGTGCATTACCTGTAAGGCCAATAAAGTTGGCGTGATCTTGCAAGATCCAGTCTATAGCCTGTTGCAACAGCCGCATATTTTGCCGATGAAGGGCGATTGGACCACGCCTTCTGAGCCCATAACTCACTACCTGCAAAGCCATAATCGTTTCGGGGTGCCATTCAACGTGGTTTACGGCCCGGGTGCACCGCAAGGGATTGAGTTACCGGAAATTCTATCGACTGACCTTGTGCTTGCTGCGATTGAACAGGCCTCTGCGTCCCCTGAAAAGTCATCCGTAGCGGCAGGGAAATAACGCTAACGACTAGCCGTTCACTCGGCAATATCACTAGCCAATCTCGTACGGTAGCTCGCCGAGTGACACTCAACAAATACTCAGGTCAGGAAGCCCCTGACCTGAAACAATGGAAATCAATTATGAAACAGACAATTAAAGCACAAAACATCACTGAATCAATGCAGAATACTCAAGTCATCGGAGGCACTAAAATGTCGAAATTTAGCTCTTTATTTAGCTCTTTACGGAAACATCGCAAGTTACAGATGTTTGCTGTCTCGGGTGTCGCCATGGCAATGTTGGTGGTTTCCTTGCCTTCGGTGAGCACCATGGCCTATGCCAAGGACAGCAGTCTATCGGCTGCCCAGCAGCAAGAGGTGCGAGCGATTCTTAAAGATGCCTTGATCAATGATCCCGATCTAATGAGAGAGGCGATTATTGCGTGGCAAGCAAGGGAGCAAGAGGGGGCAAATACAGCCATGCAAACCAGTCTTGTGACTCATCATAAAGCCATGTATGAGACCAAAAGCGATCCGTGGAAGGGCGCTGCGACACCTGAGATTGAGATGGTGTACTTCACCGATTTTAACTGCCCATACTGCAAGAAAATCGAGCCTTCGCTGAACCAGCTGATTGAAGAATTTCCGCAGTTAAAAATCATAGTAAAAATGGTACCGCTGCAGGGCGAAGGCTCCAAAATGGCGGTCGATTTTGCCCAAACGGTTTGGTTAAACGAGCCTGAAAAGTATCTCAAGGTGAAGGATATGCTGATGTCGAGCCCGCGTGGACTCGATGCCGCCGCCATCGCTAAGGTCGCTAAACTGACGGCAACTGAGCGTTGGGTGGGCAACACAGATGCGCGCGTCGCTAAAATGGTCGATGACAATGTTAATTTAATGAATGAGTTAGGCATAGGTGGCACGCCAAGTATGATAGTGGCCGATACGCTTATTCCCGGATTAGTGCCTTACGAAGTGTTAAAAGAGCAGCTTGAAGCCGCGATTGCCGCTAAAGATAAGACGCAGAAGAGCAGTTAAGATGCCGCCAAAGGAAACTGAAAATATGAGCGCCGAACAAGTTTCGATATCTTTACCTAAACGCATATTGGGCTGGATTAAGCAGCTGGCACTTTGGCTGCTCATTGCCCTTATCGTGACCAGCGTGATGGACATCTGGCGCGGCAAAGATATCCCGCGGGATAATTTGCCGCAGCTCCAAGGGACGACGTTGGCTGGGGAAGCGCTTGATATTGCCACGTTAAGCCAAGATCAGGCGGTATTAGTATACTTTTGGGGCACTTGGTGCCCTGTGTGTAATTTTGTCAGCCCTGCAGTCAATCAAATGTCGGCCTATTACCCCGTGGTGACGGTTGCCATGAATTCGGGGGAGGATGAGAAACTGAGAAAATATCTTCAGCATCAAGGCTATGGCTTTGACACTATTAACGATAGTGACAGCAAGATTGCCCGTGATTGGTCATTGCAGGCGACGCCAACCATTATGATCTTTAAAGAGGGTGAGCTAAAACACTATACGACAGGCTTTACTAGCCTGCCAGGCATGTGGTGGCGAATGCTATTCACCTAAAGGTGATACATCAGGGGCTGTTTTAAGGGAGAAAAAAGCGCTAATTTAGGTTAGCGCTTTTTATTATCAACTTATTTCAGGACTAGGCAACTAGCTGAAAGCTTAGGGTTTACTTCACTAAGGTGAGCAGTGGCGCCTGACTCACGACTTGGAAGTCGAGCGCCATAGTCACACTGAGCGCCGTAATAGTGATGATTGAAAAACCAAACACTTGGCGAGCCCAGCGGTGCATGTCGACGCCGTGGCGATAACCTTTTAATGCCATGGCAAGCCACCACAGACTAGTGGCACAGGTGACTGCCATAAAGGCGATACCTGTGTAACCCGCGAGTGGTAACAGCGCACTGACTAAGGCGAACACGGCAATATAAAGCACGATATGCAGTTTTGCTTTGGTCATGCCTTCTGCAACTGGCAGCACAGGGATATTGGCTGCCGCATAGTCATTAAAACGGAAAATCGCGATGGCGTAAGAATGTGGCATCTGCCATAAACTGAACATCAACAGCAAAATAGCCGCGCCCATGTCCATTTGCCCTGTCACACTGCAATAGCCAACCACGGGCGGTACTGCGCCCGAGAAGCTGCCAACTAAAGTGCCATACACTGAGTTACGTTTCATGTAGAGGCTATAAACCCCCACATAAACGATGTAACCAATAACGGCAAATAGCAGGGCTAATGCATTGGTAAACAAGGCTAAGATGCTAAAGCCTAACACACCTAAGGCGAGTCCAAACGTGAGTACGTTACCCACGGCAATTTCGCCCGTGACAGTGACGCGTTTGCAGGTGCGCTGCATCTTGGCGTCGATATCACGGTCAATACAGTTATTGATTGCGCAACCCGAGGCTACGACCAAGGACAATCCCACTAAGCTCGCCAGCATCAAGACCAAATTTACGTCGCCTTTGGCGGCTAATAAAAAACCGCCAGCAACGGAAATCAGATTCCCGAAAATGATGCCAGGCTTAGTCACCTGCACATACCCTTTGAAGCGTGCTTTCCATTGCGGTGACATAAATCTGTCTTGTGTTTGCATAGACTGTTTCTCGTTACATCATCAAAGCGTTGGCTTCGAGTATGATCCACACCGACAGGCCGACTACCATGACAATAATCAGGGCGGTAAACAGGAAGGAGAAGGTATTTACTTTGCCTTCTTTCGAGAAATCTAAGTGCAAGAAGTACTTAAGATGTACCACTATCTGCACTATCGCCATCACTAGCACTAAGCTAAGGGTGGTCGCTTTCTCGAAGTGATGGGTCATTACCGCCCAAAATGGAATGGCGGTTAATACCACAGACAGCACAAAGCCCATTAGATATGACTTAATGCTCGCGGCCAGATCGTCAGTGCCATGGCTATGCTTATCAGTATGACTATGTGCGCTCATTACAGTGCTCCCAATAAATACACGACCGTGAATACACAAATCCATACGATGTCGAGGAAATGCCAGAACAGGCTTAAGCAGCTCAGGCGGGTGATGCTGCGATGACCTAAACCGGTTTTCGCCACTTCAATCATCATGATCGCCATCCAAATCAGACCTGCGGTCACGTGCAAGCCGTGCATACCGACAAGGGTGAAGAAGGACGACAGGAAAGCGCTGCGCTGCGGGCCATTGCCATGTTCAATCAGGTGATGGAATTCATAGACTTCCATCCCGATAAACACACAACCGAGGGCGAAGGTGACGAGTAACCAAGCCAAGGTTGCGGCTTTGTTGTGGCGCTTAGCAAAAATCAGCGCCATGCCATAGGTAATACTACTGACGAGCAGGGCGGCAGTTTCGATCAGCACAAAGTCCAATTCGAAAATGTCTTTACCCGAAACGCCACCGTCCGTGTTCATGTAGAGCACTGCATAGGTTGCGAAAACCGAGGCAAACAAAATGCAGTCGGTCATCAGGTAAATCCAAAAACCAAACAGGGTGTTGCCACTCGTATCATGGTGTTCGTGATGATCTTCTGCGTGAGCTACTTCTAAATCTGCTGGGATTGCAATACTCATATCAGCCCCTTACTACATTGTTTAAGTGGGCATTTTCAATGCGAGCCACTTCATCGGGTTGCACGTAATAGTCGACGTCATTGTTATAGGCACGGAATAAGAACACGATAAACGCGCCCACTAAGCCCACAATGGCTAACCAGAGAATGTGCCAAATAGCGGCAAAACCCGCGGCAGTGATCCCCAGCGCCATTAAGATACCGCTTGGGGTATTTTTCGGCATATGGATTGGCTGATAGTGTTTGAGGTCTTGATAAGCCAAGCCTTTTTCTTTCGCATCGGTAAAGGCATCGATATCATCAACCTGTGGCAGCTTAGCGAAGTTATAGAACTGGGGTGGTGAAGCGGTTGACCACTCTAAAGTATGGCCATTCCATGGATCGCCCGTGGTATCGCGGTTTTGGTCGCGGTCACGGATACTCACGTACAGTTGGATAAACTGCAGAATGATACCGACCATGATGATGCAAGCACCCACAGCGGCTAAGTAGATCCATAGATTCCATGCCGGGTTATCCGTATGGCTAATTCGGCGCGTCATACCCATAAAGCCTAATACGTACAGCGGCATAAAGGCCACGTAGAAACCGATTTGCCAGCACCAGAATGACGCTTTACCTAAACGCTCATTCAAGTGGAAACCTGTCGCTTTAGGGAACCAGTAAGCAAAGCCAGCTAAGTAACCAAATACCGCACCACCAATAATAGTGTTATGGAAATGCGCGATTAAAAACAAACTGTTATGTAGAACGTAATCGGCTCCTGGTAAGGCTAATAGCACACCTGTCATACCGCCTATGGTGAAAGTCACCATAAAGCCTAGCGTCCACAACACAGGTACCGTTAACCGTAGGCGGCCACGATAGATAGTGAACAACCAGTTAAACAGTTTTACCCCGGTTGGAACCGCAATCACCATAGTCATCACCCCGAAGAAGGCGTTGACGTTGGCACTTGAGCCCATAGTGAAGAAGTGGTGTAACCAAACGATGAAACCTAAAATTGAAATCGCACCGCTCGCCCACACCATAGAGGTGTAACCGAACAAACGCTTAGCCGTAAAGGTTGAGATCACCTCGGAGAAAATACCAAAAGCAGGCAAAATCAGGATGTAAACTTCAGGATGTCCCCACGCCCAAAATAGGTTGATATACATCATGGCGTTACCGCCACCGTCATTGGTGAAAAAGTGGAAATCCATATAACGGTCGAGCGTTAACATGGCTAACACGGCGGTTAAGATTGGGAATGACGCGACGATCAAAATGTTCGCCCAAGTACAAGTCCAAGTGAAGATTGGCATTTGCATCAGCTTCATGCCGGGGGCGCGCATCTTAAGTACGGTGGCGATAAAGTTCACCCCGGTTAAGGTTGTTCCTATGCCTGAAATTTGCAGTGCCCAGATATAGTAATCGACTCCAACCCCGGGACTGTAAGCCAGTTCTGAGAGGGGGGGATACGCCACCCAACCTGTTTTAGCAAATTCACCTAAACCCAATGAAATATTGATCAGCACAGCGCCAGAGGCGGTCAGCCAGAAACTGAGGTTGTTCAAGAAGGGGAAGGCAACGTCGCGTGCGCCAATCTGCAGCGGCACTACTAAGTTCATTAGACCTATCATAAATGGCATCGCCATAAAGATAATCATGATCACGCCGTGGGCGGTGAAGATCTGGTCGTAATGTTCTGGCGGCAGATAACCTGCGGCGCCGTTGGTGGCGAGGGCTTGCTGGGTACGCATCATAATGGCATCGGAGAAGCCACGAATGAGCATCACCAAAGCCAACACTATGTACATGATACCGAGGCGTTTATGGTCAACTGAGGTTAACCAATTATTCCAGAGTACGCTCCATTTTTTGTGTTTAGTGATCAAAGCTGCGATATACAAACCTACCACTGCGACGACCGCTAGGGTCACCATGATGATGGGCTCGTGATACGGAATCGCATCTAAGCTTAATTTACCGAGAAATGACATGATTACTCCGCCTCCACTTTGTGAGTGGATGAGTGCTCTAAGGATGAAGGTTCTGTGGATGAATCCTGTGTTAATGACGGTGCAGAAGGTGTTGAACTATCCATGTCGGCCATGTTCTGTGTATTTTCCATCGCGTGCTCGCCTGCCATATGTGCCATGTCGTGCATACCTTTCATGTCTGCCATGTCAGATGTGTGCTCAGTGCCCATGTGTTCCATGCCTGCGTGCATGTCCATTCCTTCGTGACTTTTCATGCCCTCATGTGAGTCCATGTGCATGTATTGCATCACGATTTGGTCAAACATCCCTTTGCTCACTGATCCAAAGTATTCAACTGGGTTGTATTCACTCGGTTTAGCCAGTGTGGCATAGGCCGCTGAGTCCAATGTCTTGCCCTGTTGTTTTAACTTGGCTACCCATGCCTTGAAGTCGGCAGGTGTTTGAGTGGCAATCGCTTTAAACTTCATGCCCGCAAATCCGGCGCCGCTGTAGTTAGCCGAGATACCGTCGAAGGTGCCTGGCTCGTTAGCGATCAAATGCAATTTAGTGGTCATGCCCGCCATAGAATAAATCTGGCTGCCTAACTGAGGGATGAAGAAGGAGTTCATCGCAGTGTCAGAGGTGATCTTAAAGTTCACCGGCACATTGGCAGGGAACGCCAACTCATTGACCGATGCCACGCCTTGTTCTGGATAAATGAATAGCCATTTCCAGTCCAGCGACACTACTTCAACCGTGACGGGTTTAGCTTCGTGTTCTAAAGGTTTATATGGATCAAGAGCATGGGTCGAACCCCAAGTGATCACACCTAGCACTATCACAATCACAATCGGCACTATCCACACGACGGTTTCAATCGCCGTTGAGTGTGCCCATTTAGGCGCGTAGATTTCCTGATCACGGCCATCGCGGTATTTCCACGCGAAGTACAATGTCATGGCAATCACAGGGATAACGACAATGAGCATGAGTAGGGTGGCGACGATAATCAGGTGTTTTTCATCGATACCGATTTGGCCCTTAGGGTCCAACACACCGCCATCACAACCCGCGAGCATGAGTGCTACTGCCGCGATTGCTGCTTTACTTAATTTTCGAATTAACAAAGGAAGATTCCTCTAACCCTAAGGTTTACAACTCTGCCAAGCGTGAACCGGCAGTCGCACTAAGTGGCGTTATCTGATCGCAAATCCTGAGACCCAAGAGGTATGACACAACAATGTGCCGCCATCCCGAGGCCAATCGAAGATCAGCTTTCAGCGCTTAATGCTTAATTTGAATTTAAAAACAGAGGGTTAAAATGGCGGAGCGCGACAACCGTGGGCGGTATGTTCGAGGGATTTTAGCCTTGGGGGTGCTAAAAAAAGTGAAGCGTTAGTTAAATCGAGATGATTGAAAAATTTGAAGCAGCAGTCGATTAAATGCCATAACTGCAGAATAACGAGGGGATTGAGTAATAACAGGCTGAGCAAACTAGCGCCGATAAACTCGGCTAAAAAGCCATTGCTGAGGCTGATTAATTCACTAATATCGACACAACCGCCGATCAACACGGATAAAACGTCAGCAATAGGCAGCACAAACAATAACCCGAAAAACAGGGTTAGATTTGTCATGCTAAAGGTTGAAAGCCGAATAGTTAGGTTCAATCTTTCAACAATGAATTGGCTAAGAGCTAATTTCAATTAATGAGTCCGGCTGAACGGGAAAAGGAGTCAGTTGGCAGAACAAAAAATATTCAGCATGTAACTTTTTTATGCGGCAGGAGGATACCAAGAAGCGGCTATTGAATGAAAGCGGATCCCCGTAGTAAAAGGGCTTTAGTATTAAAAAAACCTTAATTAAAACCAAATTAGATCTTTAGTTTTACAAGATTAACAGTATTTAAACTGATTTTGTTCTCATAAAATAAAAAATTGTGAAGCCTCTCATTTATTCATTTTGACTAAAGTTGATTTGCTCGTGGCGTCATTGAGTTGATTACAGCCCCTATAAACATGTTTGCTTTACCCGCAAAAAGACTAGGCTTAACTTCTATGGCAGGGCTAATGTTGCCGATAGTTGTCTTGATGGGTTAGCTTGTTTGTCGCAAGATTGGGCTCGC
The DNA here is from genome assembly GCF_025653365.1 of Shewanella sp. SW32. Lineage (NCBI taxonomy): Bacteria > Pseudomonadati > Pseudomonadota > Gammaproteobacteria > Alteromonadales > Shewanellaceae > Shewanella > Shewanella sp. SW32. The sequence goes on from NZ_JAKKSJ010000059.1 coordinate 13,510, forward strand.
CAAGTTTGGCTGTATGATTAAGTGCATTTGAGATCGGCATCCCAAATAAAAACATCACGTTAAATGAGTGATTGTGTCAGTCATTTACGCTATTTACATTAGATAAACCGATTATTAAACTGTGAACTTATCTCGCCCCTGATATGTGCTTGAGATTGAGCCTGTGAGTAGGGCATGATGCTTCTCAATTCTCGAAGTGCGTCAGCATGAAGGACTACACATAAAGTCATTTATCCCATACCTTAAGGTAAACATTTTCATCGCCTTAGCTTACGTTATTGTAGGTAAAATTGGTTTGATGATTGCTTTGCCGCCTGGATATTCTGCTGCAATTTGGCCTGCCGCAGGTATTGCTATTGCCGCTTGTGTTTTATGGAAAGAATATGCGCCTTGGATTGGCGTGTTCATTGGTTCTTTGTTGATTAATCTCAACATTAGCGGACATATCCATTGGGGGTGGTTGCCCTTTGCGATTTCAATTGGCTCATCTATACAGGCAGTGCTTTCTGCCTATGTTCTTGGGCGAGTCGATCATTTATTCACCCTAGATAATCCTAACGCCGTCATTAAATCCTGCTTGAGTTTAGCTTTAACTTGTACTGTAGCGACTGTTTTTGGCAATTTCTCCTTAGTGATTAACGGTACGATTCCACAGTCCGATTTACTGGGTAGTTTAATAAATTGGTGGACTGGGGATTTGCTCGGTGCCGTGATTTTTATCCCTCTGACTATGTTGCTATTTGATAAGCGAGTTATTTGGCGTTCTCGCCGCATTCAGACGGGTGTGCCTTTGCTGGTGGGCTTTTTATTCTGCGTGGGGATTTATTACTACTCAGATATGAATCAGCGCCAACAGTTACGGGATAAGTTTCTGGTTCAATCTAATGCAATTATTAGCAATATTGAAAGTTTTCAAGATGCTAACCTCCAACAAATTGTTGCCTTAGCAAGCTTGTTCGATAATAGCGAGCAGGTTTCTGAGGATGAGTTTGTACAGTTTGGCAAACGCAATATGTTGATGAAGGATGGCTTTAGAGCTTGGTCTTGGTCACCGCTTGTGGCGGCAGCCGATCAGCAAAGTTTTGAGGCATCAATTCGTTCTGTGGTTGGTGGTTCCTACAAAGTGACTCGTCCCGAAGGCTGGCAGGCGAATACTGATGGTTGGCTAGTCCCTGTGATGTATATTCAGCCGCAGATAGGTAACGAAGCGGCCTTGGGATTAGATCTCAATAGTGAGCCGACGCGAGCCGCAGCCATCGCAAAAGTGCGTGCGACGTTAGCACCCGTGATGACAGCCAAGATTCAATTAGCACAAGATCCCAATGGCCCTGGTGGCACCTTACTCATTGCTCCTGCTTTTGACAGATTGGGTAAGATCTCAGGGTTTTGTTCAGCTGTAATTGATTTGCAAGGCATTATTGATGATGTTGATAGTGTAAAAGGCTTGCAGTGGCAACTGACAGATATGAGTGCGGGCGGTACCTTACTTTATAGCAATACTCAAAAATCGTTTCCCGAATTTAGCAGCAAGCTCTTCAGCGATAAAACTGGGCAGTATTTTCAGGCAAATCTGATGTTAGCGGATCGTCATTGGCATATAGTGATTTATCAATCCTATGCGGTGCTGATGGGCGATACTTTTAGCTTATCGCTACTAATGCTGCTGCTCGCCTTTATCACTTGTGCGGTCGTGGGCGGTATGACACTGGTTTCCTCCGGCGAGCGCCAACGTATTGCCGAAAAAGTGACAGAAAAAACCATGGCATTGTCGAAGGAAATTGCCCGCCGTCAGGCTTTTCAAGCTACCTTGGTCGAAAGTGAGCAAAAATATCGAAACCTATTTGATAAGGCCCCAGTGGGGCATGTGCTTAAACGTTTAGACGATGGTCAATTTGTGGCGATTAACCCCGCCTTTCAAGCGATTACGGGTTATTCGCTCGATGAGCTTAATCAACTTGATCCTTGGGATCTTACCCCAAAGCGTTATCAATTAAGTGAAACTGAGCAATTAGAGCGCTTAAAGCAGACGCGCCGTTACGGCCCCTATCAGAAGCATTATTTACATAAAAATGGCCAATTAGTGGCGGTGCGCCTCAACGGGGCTTTAGTTACTGGTGCTAATGGTGAACAGCTAATTTTGTTTATCGTCGAAGATATTACCGAGCAGGAGCGTACCGTTGCGCGGGTAAATCTTTTGGCACAAGTATTTCAGCAGAGTGGTGAAGGCATCACGATTATGGATGCCAACGATATCATTGTGGATGTGAATAGCGCATTTTCTCAGATCACGGGTTATTCCAGAGAGGACATTATTGGTAAAAACTGCCGTTTTATAGAGGCTGAACGAACGGATAAAAGTATCGATTCTCAAGTCCGTGCTGCCCTCGAACAAACGGGTTTCTGGCAAGGTGAAGTCTGGGATAGGCATAAACAAGGCTACGATTTTCCGAAATGGTTGATGATGTCTGTGGTGCGGGATGATTCTGGTGCCGTGAGTCACTATATTGGCAGCTTTACCGATATCAGTGAGCGTAAAGTCAGTGAGGAACGCATTCATTTCCTTGCCCATCATGACTCTTTGACCTTATTGCCTAATCGACTGAGCTTGCAGTCGCGCCTCGAAGTGGTGTTTAAGGATGCTCTGGTATCCCACAGCCAAATAGCGGTAATGTTTATCGACATGGACCACTTTAAAAATATCAACGATACCTTGGGCCATCATGTGGGCGATCAACTGCTGCTAGAGGTGGCCCGACGTTTGAAATACATCGTTGGTGATAATGATACTGTGGCGCGTTTGGGGGGCGATGAGTTTGTGGTTGCCTTGTCCGATACGAACCATGATGAAGTGGCCAGTTTAGCCGAGGCGCTGCGCAGTGGTTTGAGTCAAACCTATGTGATTAATAATCAAGCATTACATTCATCGCCAAGTATAGGGATCAGTTTATTCCCCAATGATGGTGACAGTGTTGAAGCCTTGATGAAAAATGCCGATATGGCCATGTACCGCGCAAAAGCGGCTGGACGCAATAACTATCAATTCTTTACTGCGGCAATGAACACTTTGATCACTGAGCGCCAGCATATTGAAACTGGCCTGAGGCAAGTGTTAGCAAACGACGAATTGCGGCTGCATTATCAGCCACAAATTGATATTAGAAGCGGGCAAGTGGTCAGTGTCGAAGCGCTTGTGCGCTGGCAGCATCCCGAATTTGGCATGATAGCGCCTGACCGTTTTATTCCCATTGCCGAAGAGATTGACATGATCATCCCAATTGGCCAATGGGTGTTAGAAACGGCGATGGCGCAACTTGCTGTCTGGCGCGCTGCGGGTGCCACTGAATTGCGAATGGCGGTGAATCTGTCGGCACATCAACTTCGTAAGGATACGATAGTCGCCGATATTACCAATGTGCTGGTGAAGCATAAGTTGGGCAAAGGAGCGCTGGAGCTGGAGATCACCGAGAGTGTGGCGATGCAATATCCTGAGCAGAATGCGCGCCTATTAGCGGAATTGCGCCAACATGGTATCGAACTCGCCATCGATGATTTTGGTACAGGATATTCCTCTTTATCCTATTTGAAACTCTTGCCCTTAGACAGGTTAAAGCTCGACCGATCCTTTGTGAAGGATATTGAGACCGACTCGAATGATGCAGCCATTAGCGCTGCAACTATTTCTATGTCCCATGAATTGGGGTTAACTGTGGTCGCTGAAGGGGTTGAAAACGAGGCGCAATTGGTATTATTGTCGAGTATGGGGTGCGACTTAGTGCAAGGGTTTTACTTTAGTAAACCCTTAGCGGCAGAAGAGTGTTTCCGCTTTATCCAGCGTAATTTATAACGGCAGAGTGTTGTTGTTTTTCTAATGCTGGCGCAGAGTTGGACTATACTTGAGTTCGCATTATGCATGCGTTAATCAAAATACTAAGGATGGTTTTATGCAAGTCATCTTCACTAAAGGTACTCAGCGTTATGGCCAGTTGCGCTGTGTGCGCATGGACGGTAGTGCGACCCAAACCCGAATGCCAGAACAAGGTATAGCACCTCACGATATGATCCATTATGTGGTTGAAAAACGCCTGCATATTCAAGGCGCTTTCTTCTCGCAGATCAGAGCTGGCGCCGATATCAGCTTTACCTTAGAGCATAATGAAACCTCCCGCGCCATCGCTGATAAAACGGAGGTGTGGCAAACCGAATCCATAGTTGAGACCCTGCAGTCGCTACTGTGGTCGGGTGAAACGCCAACCTATGACGGCTTTATTTATCTGTTAGAGCAAGCCTGTAGCAGTCGAGACTTGGCCGTTCCTACTGTTAACCAAACAGATTTTGATCATATTCTCAATGAGATTATGGATTTGAGTGTCGAGTGGCAGGGAATGGGAGAAGGTCAGTCCTTGACCTTGAAGTTCTAATCTATTGATTAGGGCGGTGAGTGGCTAAATACCTTCCCCTAAAAAGACTTTGGTATAGCGCGGCTGGATCCAAGCGCTATCACCTTTGTTTATGCCAAGCTGTTTAAATTGCACTTTAGATAATTCAACATGGATCAGTTGGTTATCTAGCTCAGTTAGGACTTCTAATCTCACTGCTGGGCCAACTATGGTCACTAAGTCTAAACTGACTTTAAGGGCATTTTCAGTTGGTTGTGTCAGTACCTCGATTTCGTGTGGGCGAACATAGGCCAAGCCTTGTTGCTCTTCACTAATAGTGTGCTCAGGTGAGGGAATGTGAATATTGCCTATAGTGCTATGCCCTTGTTTTACCCGGGCATGAAATAGGTTCACATTGCCAAGAAACTCGTACACAAAAGGATTGCTTGGATTATCATAGACTTCTTCTGGCGTACCTTGCTGCTCGATACGGCCTTGATTCATCACTACAATTTTATCTGCGACTTCGAGTGCTTCTTCCTGATCATGGGTTACAAATACGGTAGTGACATTAATCTCATCGTGTAAGCGTCTTAACCAGCGGCGTAATTCTGCGCGGACTTTTGCATCGAGCGCGCCAAAGGGTTCGTCTAACAGTAGAACCTTAGGTTCGACCGCAAGCGCGCGGGCGAGTGCGATGCGTTGCCTTTGACCGCCTGAAAGTTGTGATGGATAGCGATTAGCAGTCCAATCTAATTGGACGAGTTTGAGTAATGAATGCACCTTATCGGCAATTTCTGCCTTAGTCGGACGTGTCTTTCGTGGTCTGACTGTGAGTCCATATGCGACATTTTCGAATACAGTCATATGTTTAAACAGGGCGTAATGTTGGAATACAAAACCGACACCGCGTTCACTCACATGCTGTGTGGTGATGTCTTCGCCATTAAATCTGACTATGCCACTGTCGGCCTGTTCGAGTCCGGCAATAATCCTGAGTAAAGTTGTTTTGCCTGAGCCGGATGGACCTAAAAGGGCTGTCAGCTCTCCTGTTTTGATCTCTAAATTGACCGAGTCCACGGCAACAAAATCACTAAAACGCTTATTAACTTGTTGAATGTGTATGCTCATAATGCTCTGTTCCCAAGGACGTTGCGTTTAGTTAATTTGATGTTTGCGCTCATCTTTCCACTCCACAAGGCTTTTCAGCACTATAGTGACCAGTGCTAAACCTGTGAGCAGGGATGACACGGCAAACGCGGCCGTAAACATGTATTCGTTATAAAGCACTTCTATGTGTAGCGGCATAGTATTGGTCTCACCGCGAATGCGTCCAGAGACCACTGCTACCGCCCCAAACTCGCCCATAGCACGGGCATTACACAGGATCACGCCGTAGAGTAAGCCCCACTTAATGTTCGGCAGTGTGACGTACCAAAAGGTCTTTAAACCACTGGCACCTAGGGTGAGTGAGGCCTCTTCTTCATCTTTGCCCTGTTGCTGCATCAGTGGGATGAGTTCACGGGCAATAAAGGGTAAAGTGCCGAACATGATGACAATGACTATGCCCGGAACGGCAAAAATCACTTTTAAATCATGGGCCGCAAGCCAAGGCCCAAACCAGCCTTGGGCACCAAAGAGGATCACAAAAATCAGCCCGACCACGACGGGTGAGATAGCGAAGGGCATATCGATTATTGAGATCAGTATGGTTTTGCCTCTAAACTCAAATTTAGCAATGGCCCAAGCGATGGCTACACCAAAAATAGCATTAGTGGGTACAACAATAATTAACACTAACAAGGTGAGTCGAATGGAAGCGAGCGCATCGGGATCTGTCACGGCTTGCCACCAGACCTTGAGACCCGCTTCAAAGGCGCCGTAGAGCACAACCGCTAATGGAAAAACCAGAAACAGTGCGAGAAAGCTTAATGCGATCCCGATTAAACTCCACTTTATCCAAGGAGCCTCAGTAGTAGCGTGATGATTTACAGTCGATATTTGGCCCATAGACTTAACCTCTTTTACTCGCCCACCACTGTAGGCTATTAATTAATAACAATAAGAGGAAAGCTGCTGCGAGCATGACCACGCCGATAGCCGCAGCGCCGTTATAGTCATATTGCTCAGCTTTGGACACTATCAGTAGCGGAGTAATTTCGGTGCGATAGGGCAAATTGCCCGAGATAAAAATGACGGAACCATATTCGCCCACTGCACGTGCAAAGGCTAAGGCGTAACCCGTTAATAATGCAGGTAATACCGCAGGTAGGATCACTCTTCTTATGGTGGTTAATCGATTAGCACCGAGGGACGCTGAGGCTTCTTCAAGTTCCTTTGAAAAGTCTGCTAAAACCGGTTGTACTGTTCGTACGACAAAGGGCAATCCAATGTAAGTTAAGGCGATTACAACACCAATTTGACTGTAGGCGACTTTAATGCCCCATAAGTGTAAATATTGACCTACCCACCCGGTAGTCGAATAAAGCGTTACGAGCGCGATACCTGCGACAGCCGTCGGTAAGGCAAAAGGCAGATCGACTAAAGCATCGACGACTTTTTTACCAAAAAATTGATAACGTACTAACACCCAAGCGACGAGAGTCCCAAAAATGGCATTAATACTGGCGCCAATAAAAGACGCTGTAAATGACAGCTTGTATGAGGCTACAACCTGAGGATGACTAATTGCGACCCAAAAGTCAGCCCAACTCATTTGCAGCGTAAACAGAACTAATCCGGCTACAGGAATAAGAAATAGCAAACTTAAATATAAAACTGAGAAGCCTAAGGTAATACCAAATCCAGGTAGCACAGATTTTATGACAACCTTGCTCATATCATTATTCCGTCGCGAGATAAGTGAAACCAATGGGCGGTTTCGTATTAATGAAACCGTGTAAAAGATTACTTGCTAATCTTGGTTAAAATAGAATCGAATTGACCACCATCATTAAAATGCGTTTTTTGTGCTTTGTTCCAGCCACCAAAAACCTCATCAATGGTAAAGAGCTTCAGTTGTGGAAACTTGTCTTTGTATTGCAACGCAATGTCTGGGTTTGTCGGGCGATAAAAGTGTTTTGCAGCTAGGTGTTGTGCTTCATCAGTATAGAGATGTGCTAAGTAAGCTTCTGCTAACTTACGTGTCCCTTTGCGATCGACATTTTTATCTACCACTGTCACTGGTGGCTCGGCAAGAATGCTGACACTTGGAACAATGATTTCAAATTCACCTTTTCCTAACTGCTCAACTGATAATATGGCTTCATTTTCCCAAGCGATGAACACATCGCCAATTTTACGCTGTACAAAGGTATTGGTTGCGCCACGGGCGCCAGAGTCCAGCACAGGTACGTTTTTATAAATCTGAGTGACAAACTCTAACGCTTTTTCTTCTGAGCCGTATTGCTTCAGTGCATAACCCCAAGCGGCGAGATAGTTCCAGCGCGCCCCGCCTGAAGTCTTAGGATTTGGGGTAATGACCTCTACACCTTCACGAACTAAGTCATTCCAGTCATGGATATTTTTGGGATTTCCCTTGCGAACCAATAGCACTATTGTCGAGGTATAGGGCGAGCTATTGTGTGGTAGGCGACTTTGCCAATTTTCAGGAATTAAATCCGCTTTTTGCCTTAATGCATCAACGTCATAGGCCAGTGCCAGAGTGACAACATCCGCTTCTAATCCATCAATAACTGAGCGAGCTTGCGAGCCTGAACCACCGTGAGATTGACGTATGGTTGGGGCTTTATGGCCTTGTTTTTGCCAATATTGGCTGAAGAGTTGGTTATATTCCCGATAGAATTCACGGGTTGGATCATAGGAAACATTCAATAGCGTATCTTCAGCGAGTGCGAGAAAACTAGCCGAGGCCAAAACTAAGGTGAGTGTTGCTTTTTGTAGGTGAGATAAAATATTCATACCGAAATCCTCATATTATTTAATAAGGCTTCCGGTTGACCGGTCAGCTATGTGGTCTAACTGTGTTGATTGGGTGGTAAATTTCGTTTTTATTTCGACGGCGTAACTTGGTCTAAACGAATTTTTTCTTTCTTTTCTAATTGCACTAATTTCCCATGGTGAAAGGTTAATTCCACTGTCCCAAACTCAATTCTACCCAGTAGTTTTTCTAAACTATTGACGAGCACGGGGATCACGGTTTGTAGATCTTCTTTGGTTGCCATATAAGTCCTCATGTAAGTGGTTTTTGACAACGTAATTGGAATTATAATCAAATATTGATAACTAAAAAGTTACATTTTGCGATTTGATATTCTTTTATGTAATAAGTGTGTCTTTTGTGTGTTTGAGTTTACGAGATCGTTAGACTGGCTCTGAGTTGCACTTTCTATTTGATAGATAAGATTACCAATAAGCACATCAATGAGGGGCCACTGTCCATGTCCGGAATCGACATTAATGTGGCCACTTAACCCTAAGTTGATTGTTGGGAATCCAAATTTTTTTGCCAGTTTTGCAGCTTGATTAAAGGGCATCCAAGGATCGTTTTCACTGGCAATGACAAGCCCAGTGACACCTAAGGGATAATGGAATGGACCCATCCACTTTTAATCGGCCTCGCAATGGGCCACGATGTAGTCGCTAAAACTCATCAGAAAGAGGACGGGTCCACCTATGAAGATTACTACAATCGGTTTAGATATCGCAAAGTCTGTTTTTCATGCTGTTGGTGTCGATAAAGCAGGCAAGTTAATCAAAAAGAAAATGCTTAGACGCAAAGACTTGCTGCCCTTTGTCGCGAAAATTGAGCCTTGCCTTATCGTTATGG